>CBINPH010000029.1:0-15345 GCA_966252445.1 uncultured Chitinophagaceae bacterium
TGGACGTAGATCGGCTTGATCTGGACACCTTTCTTGTCGGCGCTGTTGAAGACCACCGTCAGCAGGCCTTCTTCCCCGGGAGCGATGGGCTTCCTCGGATAATCGGGGACCGTGCATCCGCAGGTAGAAAAAGCGTTGCGGATGACCAGGGGTTTTTCTCCGGTATTCTTGAAGCGGAAATTGTGCTTGACCACGTCGCCCTCGGTGATGGTGCCGAAATCATACAAGGTATCGGCCACGCTGATCGCCGGATAATCCTTGCTGTAGCGGGTGAGGGCGATATCGGCTTCACCGCTGTCGGTGGCCACCGTCATGGCGGCGGCGGCGGCGCCGGCATCGCCGGACCCGCAGCTCCATGCCATGGCGCCCAGGAGCCATGCGGCTGCTATCCAGGTAAGCCCTTTACGTGTCATGCGGGCAAAAATAGTGCTTTTGACGGGATTATTTTTTGACGTGGGCCGTTTTGTGGATCTTTTCACCGGCCGTGAGATCCTTGAGAATATTGTCCAGGATGCCGTTGACAAACTGGCCGCTTTGCGGTGTGCTGTAGGCCTTGGCGAGGTCGATATACTCGTTGATGCTCACCTTCGTGGGAATGGTTGGAAAATACAGGAACTCGCAAACGCACATAACCATGAGCAGCATGTCCACGGCAGCAATGCGGTCGGGTTCCCAGTTTTTCAGCTTGGGGAAGATGAGCTCGAGGCAGTAATCCCTTTTTTCTATGGCCGTCTCCATAAGGCCGTAAGCGTAGGTCTGCTTCTCGAGGCTGATGAGCTGCAGGAAATTGAATTGCTGAGGTTTGTGAAAATAGTTCTGCAGCAGCATGCTCATCATCTCCTTATCATCCGGCCAGCAGATGAACAGTTCTTCCATATGCTGATCAAATGCTTCGCTGCCCAGCATCAGCTCCTGGAAGATATACGTCAGGATATGGCGCTCGGCCGTTTCTTCCCGGTCCGACCGGGCCGCGTAGGTGCGGTATTCCTCCCGGTCTACCAGCTGCAGGTAGGTCTTTTTGATGAGCTCCCGGTCTGTCAGCAGGGCGATCTTGTCGTTGTCCACGAAAGCCTTAAACGCCGGGTCGTCCCACATGCGCCACAACAGGGCGTTCCCCGCAATACGGGTGTTGACGTGGAGATCTGCATAGGTAGGCAGGTGCCGGGAGGCCCGCATGCGGGCGTCGGTCTCGGCGTAGCGGGCCGTCTCGCCCAAAAAATACAGGAGGTAAACGAATTCGCGGTTGGTTTGTTCCAGGTGCTGCTTGACCAGCTTTCTGCCCTGTTCCACCGTCTCGGCCGGAGCGACCGCTGCACCGCGTGGAACCGTATCGTTGGAGCCCGGGCCATCGTCATCGCTTGAGAAAGTGCTGTGCCACGCAAGCGAATACAGGGTCTGCATCACTTTCACCCGGATATTTCTTCTGCTGATCATCGAGGACTAAAGAACTGTTGTACGCTGCAAAGATAGCGAAAAGGAAATTACAGCGTTTTAAATCCCCGTTAACAAAGCGGACGGCGGAGCGCCGCCCCGGAGTGGCTCAGTGCCCTTGTCTTTTCTTTTCCCGGAGGCGGGCCATGCCGCCCTTTTTACAGCAGTCGGGCAGCTTGTTGTAGAACTCGGGGTTGGCCCGGACGGTGTCCGCGTCATATCCCAGGTTGGCGATGGCCGTGCGCAGGTAGGCGGGGTTTGTCCGGTCCGTGTAGTAGCGCAGGGTGGCGATCTTGTTGTGGTAATTGACATTGATGTATTCCACGGCGGGTTCGCGTTTGAAAAAACTTTCGATCCGCTTCTGGCACATCTGGCATTCTACGGAGGTCTTGATCTTCACCGTAGCCACAGGCTTCTGCAGCTGGGCCCGCAGAGGCTGTATGCCCACGCCACATAACAAAAAGAGAAACCCTATCCTTTTCATGACGCACTGTTTTACTGGCATGATCCTTCCGCCGGAACGGCTTACGCGGCCGGCTGCCCCCATTTTTCCGGGGCCTCCCTCCACTGCATGAGCAGCTCCAGGTCTTCGCGGGCAATCTTTCCCTGCTCGGCGGCCAGGGTGATCAGGGCCTCGTAGTGGCTCAGGGAGAGAAAAGGGATCCCTGCCTGCTGGAAGGCCTGCTGGGCCTGGGGAAAGCCATAGTTAAAAATGGATACCAGGCCGACCACCCGCGCACCGGCCGCCTGCAGGGCGGCACAGGCCTCCAGGCTGCTTTTGCCGGTGGACACCAGGTCTTCGATGACCACGCAGGACTGTCCCTCGCGGAGTACGCCCTCAATGCGGTTGCCGAGGCCATGTCCTTTTGCGCTGGAGCGCACATAGACGAAAGGCAGCTTGAGCTGGTCAGCGACGAGGGCCCCATGCGGAATTCCCGCTGTAGCGACTCCCGCGATGACCTCTGCATCCGGGAAGGTCTCGAAGACCTGATGGCTGATCTCCGCCTTGACAAAATCCCGGATGTACGGAAAGGACAAGATGCGGCGGTTGTCGCAGTATATGGGGGATTTCCAGCCGGAAGCCCAGGTGAACGGCTCCTGCGGGCTCAGGCGTATGGCGTCGATCTGCAGGAGTTTTTCGGCTACAGTGGCTGCGCTGCTGGTCATGGGACAAACCTACGGGAATTTGCAGAAACGGCCAACAGCCCGGCCGCTCAGGGCATTTCGATCATGGCTTTGATTACCCCGCGGGCCGGGTCCAGCCAGCCGGGAAAAGCTTCCCCGACCTCATCAAAGCCCACCCGGTGGGTAATATACATCAGCGGGTCGACCTGCCCGGATACCAGGGCGCCCACCACCCTGTCAAAATCCTCGCGGGTGGCGTTGCGGCTGCTCATGAGCGTGGCCTCCCGCTTGTGGAACTCGGGATGGGAAAAAGCAATGGGCTCCTTCTGCAGGCCGATCAGCACGAAGCGGGCCCCGTGCGCCATATAGGCGAAAGCCTGCTCAATGGCCCGGCGGTTGCCGGTGGCGTCAATCACCACGGTCGGCATGTCGCCATCAGTGAGGGCGGCCAGCTGCTCCAGGACGTCGTTGCCGCCCGCCGGTACGGTATGGGTTATGCCCAGGCGCTCCCGGCAGAAGGCCAGGCGGTCTTCGCGCAGGTCCATGGCCACTACCCTGGCGCCGGCCAGGGTCGCAAACTGCATGGCGCCGAGGCCGATGGGGCCTGCGCCCACCACCAGGACCGTCTCGCCGGGTTCCACGGCGGCCCGGCGTACTCCATGGGCCCCTATGGCCAGGGGCTCCACCATGGCCAGGGCCTCTGCGCCCAGCCCCCGTCCCGCAACCAGGTTGGCTTCCGGCACCACCAGGTATTCGGTCATGCCGCCGTCTACATGCACGCCGCAGACGCGGATGCGGACACAGCAGTTGGGACGGCCCGCCCTGCAGGCCACACAATGCCCGCAAGAGAAATACGGTCGAAAGGTGAGCAGCTCTCCGCGGCTAAAGCCGGGCGCCGGCGTCAGCAGCTCTGCGGCCAGCTCATGGCCCAGCACCCGCGGATACTGAAAATAGGGCTGGCTGCCTTCGAAGGCATGGAGGTCCGTGCCGCAGACGCCGATGCGCCGGATACGCAGCAGGGCTTCCCCCGCGCCGGGCTCGGGCATAGGCCTGTCCGCATAGATGAAGGTTCCCGGCGTCTGGCATACTAAGGTGTTCACAAGGAGCTTTTTTATGGAAGTCAGGAGGCTGCGAAATTCGGAAAAGAAATGCTCAGTTCACCTCCCATTCATAGAGGCCGGCCGAGAAATTTGTCAGGCGCAGCTCCATGCGCAAGGCGCCGGTCCTGACCTGTTCAAAGCTGACGGTGTTCATCGTGTCCCTGGCCAGGCCGTAAGGGCTCCTGGCCTGCACAGGTAGCCAGCGGTCCCCGGAACGGTACAGCAGCCGCCAGGCCTGGGGCACCCGGCAGCCCCCGTCGGGCCTGTCGTCAAACCAATAGACCCCGGCGGAGCTGATGTCGCGGGGATGGTCAAAATGGTATTCCAGCCATACAGTGGTGTCCTTCACGGGCCACCAGTGATAATAGGGGACGCTGTGGTCGTTCGACCCGGAGGGCAGCCATTGGTCGTTGACCGCCCGCAGGTCGGCGGTAGGCCTGGAGGAGCGGAGCTTGCTGCGGCCGGCGATGGTCGGCGCCGGCAAAGGCCGGGCCGCTGAGTCCGTCTGGGGCAGCCATACACTCATTTCCCCCTGGCCCCGGTTGGCCCAGGCCCAGTAGGGTATGGCGGTGATCCGCACCGGCTGCCGGCGTATCCTGCCGTCCAGATCGCGTCGGGTAGAGGCGCCCTGCCCCTGCACCACGGTGACGCCGCCGAGCAGGTCGGGCCGGTAGGCAGACGAGAATGCCTGCCCTCCCGGGACCACGAGGTTCAGCACCTTACCTTCAGGCTGGTCAGGCCACTCCAGGCAATAGACCAGGGGACCGCGCTGCAGCACCATCTTGCCCCGGTCGTCCTTAGCCCGGGGATCGGCCACCAGCGTCCGCACCTCCATGGGCAGGTCCAGCTCCACGCGGTCTCCGGCCTTCCAGGGCCTGTCGATGACGGCGTAGCCGTTTTCCAGCCGCGCCGGGAAATCCCGGCCGTTCACCCGGATGGCATATGTCCCTTTGCCCTGGTCGGCGAAGCGGTACAACCCTCCCGGCATGGGCTGGCCGAGCGCCCAGCCAGGTATGCGCAGCTTCAGCGCGAAGGCGCCGGGATGCTCCGGGGCCAGCTGCAGCAAGACCTTTCCCGTGCGGGGGAAGTCGGACACCTGGGTCAACAGCAAGGACCCGCCGGGCAGGGAGATGGTCGCCTCCGAGGCCGCGTAGAGGTTGACATATACCGTATCGCCCCGGGTAGCGTACAGCAGGCCGCCGACCGTCGGCAGGAAGCGCGCCATATTGGTGGGGCAACAGGAGCAGCCAAACCAGGGATCCCGGTGATACTGCCCGGTGGACTCCAGCGCATTCACATAAAAGAAGGCGTCCCCCTGCAGGGAAATGCCGGAGAGCAGGGCATTGTACAACGTCCGCTCCAGCACATCGTAATAGCGGGCGTCCCCCTGACTGAGGAAGAGGCGCTGATTAAGCATGACGTTCGCAATGGAGGCGCAGGTCTCGCAATAGGCGGTGAGGTTGGGCAGTTCAAAGGGCCTGCCAAAGGCTTCCCCGTTGCTGGTGGAGCCAATGCCTCCCGTCACATAGATCTTCGAAGAGACCATGTCCTGCCAGATGCTGTCCACGGCGTTCAGGTAAGACGGCTCTCCCGTCAGGGCGGAGACGTCGGTCATGGCGGCATAGAGATATCCACCCCGTACGGCATGACCCACGGCAGCGCGCTGGTCGATCACCTTGCGCTGGGCCTGGGCATAAGGCGGTCCGCCCGGGCCCCGGACATCCAGAAAAAATTTCGAGAGCTCCAGGTAGCGCCGCTCTCCTGTGGCCCGGTACAGGTCCACCAGGCCGAGCTCCACTTCCGGGTGCCCTGGGTATTTTTCCAGCTTGCCCCAGCCGAAGGTGCGGTCCAGCAGGTCGGCATTCCGCAGGGCGATGTCCAACAGGTCCCTTTTGCCGGTGGCCGCATAATGGGCTGCCGCCGCCTGGAACAGATGCCCGGAATTGTACAGCTCATGACTGAGGGATTCTACTTTTTCCCAGCGCCGGTGCCCCGACCAGTCCGGCGGGTCGAAAGGATTGATGGTGCGCGCCGTATACAGGTAGCCATCGGCCTCCTGGGCGGCAGCAATGGAACGGATCAGGCTGTCCATCCCCGCCCGGAGCACGGGATCAGGTTCCAGCTGCAGCAGGTAGCTGATGCCCTGGATCACTTTATACAGGTCGGTGTCGTCGAAAGGAAAGATGGTGCAAAAACGCCCGGTGTCCGCGGGGGAGGCCAGCGTGCGGGCGGCGAGGTGGAAATTCCTGACCCTGTCGCTGCTGTACAGTTCCCGCAACTCATGGGGAAGGGTCACCCTGCGCAGCCGGTCCAGGCGGGGCTTCCAAAAATGGTCGCTGAGCCGGACGGCCGTGAAAGGCACCGGGGTGATGGGATAATCAGGCACCGGCGCTACGGCGCCTGCAGGGGCCTGGGTTCTCCCGGCGAAAAAAAGGCAGCTGACCAGCAAGAGTCCTCCCGGGACCAGCCATAATTTCGTATTCATGAGCTCGTACGATTGATGGACACCAGGCACTCCCCTGCCCGGGAAGGCCAATTCAAGTGTCAAAGTAACAATTTTATTGGACAATACTGTAGCGGGGGACGATAAGCGGGACATCGGCCTATAGCGATCAGCGGTAGCGCACCTGGCCGGTGGCGACGTTGATCTTCCAGGGCCGCGGTTCGGGCAGCCAGAGCCGCCCCTCCCCGATCTCCAGGGGCATCCACAGGTAGCGGGAGTCCCATTGGCTCCGGGGCTTCCACATGTCCCCCATGAAAATCACGGCGGTGTCCCGGCTGCCGGACACTTTCAGCATCAGGGTGGACTGGGAGCCGTAGGTCTTCGTATCCGCGGGTGCGATCTGATGGAAAGGCGACCAGGGGCCGGCGAGCGCCGGCGCAGTGGCATATTCGTTCGGGTTGGGGCTCCAGCCGGTCAGCCGGGAACCGATCATATAATACAGCCCACGGTAATGCACCAGGGCACCGCCTTCCAGCGGTTGGCGGATAAAAGCAACCGCTTTGTCGACATCGAGGTAATCGCGGGAGAGGCTGGCGATGTAAAAGCCATGGCTGGGCCGGGATTCGAAGATCAGGTAGGCGCTGCCGTCATCATCGATGAACTGCCCTATATCACGGCTTTCTTTGCCCAAGGGACGGAAATGCCTGACCCAGCGGTATTCTCCGTCGATGCTGTCGCTGACGGCGACCCCCACCTCCGCGGTCCGGTAACGGCCGTCGTCCAGATGCACATACATGACGAATGTCCCGTTGCGCCTGTTGGGGTAGACCTTGGGGCGCTCCAGCACCCAGGAGGCGGCAGAAAAACCTTCGGGCGGTGAAAACCGTATTTTTTTACGGAAGGTCCAATGGGCCAGGTCCGTGGAGGAATAACAGCCCACATATTTATATCCGGGCTCCACATCGCGGCCCCGGTATTCCCCGAACCAGAAGAACGTATTTCCGTCCCGGATGATGCCCCCGCCATGGGCCTGCACATGGTTACCCTGGTCGTCGGGCCAGGGCTCCCCGGGCCGGATCCAGGCGCTGCTTCCTTCCTGGCCCCTGAACAAGCCGCAGCCCTGGAACCCGCAGGCGGCGATCAGGGCCAGCAGCAGACCAAAGGCGGAGCGGCATCCGGAAATCCGGGAAAGTAACGGGGTATGCATGCTCAGGGGTTGGCCAGGGTGAAGGTGTAGCGTCCCCCTTTCCGGGTGGGGAAATCATAGGTGTAGATGACCGGCAGCTGCGGACTGCCGGGCTGGGCTTCCGTCGAGATGATGGGTTTGGGTACCTCCGGGGTGCTGAAGAAAGGATTGGGGTTCTCCCCCTGGGCAGGGCGAAGCGCCACAGGGCCCTCGGCTTTCAGCGGGTTGGGTACCCGCAGCCGGCAGTTCCCGCCCAAGGTGGAACGCAGGGTGAGCAATACCAGGCGCCCTTCCTTCCATTGCATATCGGTGATCTCGAAGCCGCCCCGGGCGCGCAGCCCGCTTACCCGGCCATCGGGCCAGGCATCCGGCAAGGCCGGCAGAAGGTCCAGGGCTCCGTCCTGACTCTGGAGCAGCATCTGCGCAATCCCTGAGCTGCACCCGAAATTCCCGTCGATCTGAAAGGGAGGATGGGCATCGAAGAGGTTGTCATAAGTGCCACCGCCGCTCTTGCCGGGCGTGCCCACCGGGGACAGCTGGTCACGGATCAGTTTGTAGGCATGGTTGCCATCCCGCAGGCGCGCCCAAAGGTTTACCTTCCAACCCATGCTCCATCCGGTGGACACGTCACCACGGTGCACAAGCGCCGTCTTGGCGGCTTCGAAAAGCGCCGGCGTCCGGTAAGGGGAGATCTGGTTGGAGGGGAAAAGCCCATAGAGATGCGA
Source organism: uncultured Chitinophagaceae bacterium (assembly GCA_966252445.1). Lineage (GTDB taxonomy): Bacteria > Bacteroidota > Bacteroidia > Chitinophagales > Chitinophagaceae > CBINPH01. The sequence goes on from CBINPH010000029.1 coordinate 8,011, forward strand.
GACATGCCGGTGATGGTCATCGGGGTTATCCAGGTCTTTCAGCCATTCCTGCAGCTGTCCATAGCGCCCGATGTGCATGGGCGGCAGGCGGTCCCGCTTCATGCGCAGGGTATCGGCAAAGGCCGGGTCGTCCTTCAGCAGGGAAGCCGCCCGGATCGTCGCCGAGAAAAGGTCGAACAACAGCTGATTATCCATCGTCACGCCCGCATCGATCGACAGGCCGGGGCGCGCAGCGGGGGAATTCTCCGGAGACATGGAGGGGCTGACGACCAGCCAATGATGGCTGGGCTCTTCGACGAGGACGTCCACGAAGAAGCGCGAGGCCTCTTTCAGGACCGGATACACAGCGCGCAGGTAATCCAGATCTCCGGAGTAGAGGTATTTCTGCCAGAGCTGCTGGCTCAGCCAGGCCCCGCCCATGGGCCACATGGCGGAGTAGATGCCGTCCACCGGTCCCGTGATCCGCCAGATATCGGTATTGTGATGCGCCACCCAGCCGCGGGCCCCGTACAGGTCCTGTGCGGTCTTCCGGCCCGTGTGGGAAAGGTCCTTCAACATCGCTACATAAGGAGCATGCATCTCCGGGAGGTTGGTCTGCTCGGCAGGCCAGTAGTTCATCTCGGTATTGATGTTGATGGTGTACTTGCTGTCCCAGGGTGGGGACATCCTATCATTCCATATGCCCTGCAGGGTGGCGGGCTGCCCGCCGGGCCGCGAAGAAGAAATGAGCAGGTAACGGCCGAACTGGAAGTACAGGGCGGCCAGTTGGGGGTCGTGACCCTCTGCAAATTCCCTGAGGCGGACATCCGTGGGTTTGCGCACGGCGTCCGTCACGCCCAGGTAGAGGCTTACCCTGTCAAAGTAGCGGCGGTAGTCGGCGATATGATCACGCAGCAGCGCGGCATAGGACTGGCGCCAGGCCTTTTGCATGTCGCGGTCGGCCCGCTTTTTCTCATCGGCACTGATGTCGTGATAGTTGACAAAGTTGGTGCCTATGGAAATGAACAGGGTAGCCGAATCGGCGCCGGTGACGCGCAAGCTGTCGCCGTCGCCCGCCAGATGCCCTCCCGAGACCCTGATGCGGACATCGGAACGGAACCGCACCTGGCCTTTCACGCCTTCGTGATCGCTGGTGCGTCCTTCCAGGACCAGCACCGGGCCTTTTTCCAGCAGGACGCGGCTGTGCTGCGGGCTGGTCATGGAGGCCTTGAAGTTCAGGCTGCCGGCCTTGTCTGCCGTCAGGTGCACGACGATGGCCCGGGCCGGCGCCGAGGCGAAGACGGTGCGGGTATAGGTGACGCCGTCCACGGCATAGCGGGTACGCTGCACCGCCTCGGCGATATCCAGTTCCCGATAGTAATCCTGGTAATGGGTCTGCCCGGGAAACCGCAGGTACAGGTTGCCCACGGGCTGGAACATCATCCCGTTGTTTTCCTTGGCCTGTACATGGGCTACGGCGAGGTCATGGGCCTCCTTGTAGCGGCCGGCGAAGATCAGCTCCCGTATGCGGGGCATCACCGCCCTGGCCTCGGGGTTGTCGTTGCGGCTGGGCCCGCCCGACCATACGGTACATTCGTTGAGCTTGAGGACTTCCGTGTCGACGTTGCCAAACACCATGGCGGCGAGACGGCCGTTCCCCACCGGCAGGGCGGAGGTCCATACATCGCCGGCCGGTTGCCGGTACCAGAGTTTCATGGGCTGGTCCTGGCTGCGGGCAGTCAACGCCCCCAGCAGCAGGGACAGCAGGACTAAGGTTCTTCTCATCTGCAGGGAATAAGCGACCAACCTACATTTTAAAATCTGTTTTTCAAAATCCCCTGCCCTTCTTTCCATGGACGGCGCAGGCGCCGTCGGCACCCGGACCCGGCATGCGGAGCAGGGGCAGGGGCCGGCCCAGGGTCCGGTGACGACCTGCGCATTAACCCTTTGCCGATTATTTTACCCGTTTCGTAGTGAAAAAAATATATTTGTGACCGGAATCTGGCCCATGCTCCCGGGCCGCCTTCGGATCTCCGCATGCTTGTTAGGATAATATTCGACGCGATATGACTCGTTACCCGGGACAGAAACATTTTTTGGTAGCCGTGGATTGCATCATTTTCGGCTTCGACGGTGAGCATTTGAAGCTGCTGCTTATCAAGCGCGGCTTCGAGCCGGAGCGTGGAAAGTGGAGCCTGATGGGCGGCTTTGTGCAGCCGGGAGAAAGCCTGGAGCAGTCTGCCGGGCGCATACTGCGGCAGCTCACCGGGCTTCAGGGCGTCTACCTGGAGCAGTTGCATACCCTGGGCGCCCCGGATCGCGACCCGGTGGAAAGGACCCTGAGCGTGGCCTACTTCGCCCTCATCGACATCCACCAGTATGAGCAGCAGCTGAACGATGACTTCCATGCGGAATGGTTTCCGCTGAACAAGTTCCCCAAGCTGATCTTCGATCATGACCACATGGTGGAGATGGCCCGCAACCGCTTGCGGTACAAGGCAGCGCTGCATCCCATCCTGTTTGAGCTCCTGCCGGAAAAGTTCACGATGCCCCATCTCATGAACCTGTATGAAGACGTCTATGACGCCGAATTCGACAAGCGGAATTTCAGCAGGAAAGTGCTCTCTACGGACCTGCTGATCAAGCAAAAGGACAAGGATAAATCCGGCTCCAAAAAAGGCGCCTACTATTACAAGCTCAACAAAAGGAAATATCTCGCGAATGTCCATGCCTTCGTCAAGTTCATCCCCCACCCGGACCGCCTGATATGAAGGCCTGCCCTCGGGCAGGATGGGAAAATTCCCGCGATATTTTGTTTTATAAATAATTAAGTGTTATTTAGACACCAAATTAAACCATGGCGCAGGACCAATTCGTTATAGGCGTCGACTTCGGCACCGACTCCGTGCGCTCGGTGCTGGTGAATGCGCGGACCGGAGAGGAGGAGGCTTCCGCCGTTTTTGCTTTTCCCCGCTGGCGGGACGGCCTTTACTGTGATCCCTCGGCGAACCAGTTCCGGCAGCATCCCCTGGATTATATCGAAGGCCTGGAGCAGACGGTCAAGCACTGCCTGGCCCAGGCGGGCAAGGCTGCGGCCGCCGCAGTCCGGGGCCTGTCGGTCGACACCACCGGTTCCACGCCGGTAGCGGTGGACGCGAGCGGGACGCCGCTGGCCCTGCTTCCCGCCTTCGGGGAGAACCCGCATGCCATGTTCGTGCTCTGGAAAGATCACACGGCGGTGCAGGAAGCCGCCGAGATCAACCGCCATGCCGCCGCCTGGCCTGCGGACTATCTTCGTTATGTAGGCGGCGTGTATTCGTCGGAATGGTTCTGGGCCAAGCTGCTGCATACCCTGCGGGCCGACGCGCAGGTGCAGGCCGCCTGCCATTCGTGGGTAGAGCACTGCGACTGGATACCTTTTCTGCTGACCGGCGGCCGCGATGTGTCCGCCATGCGGCGGAGCCGCTGTGCGGCGGGACACAAAGCGCTCTGGGCGGAGCCTTTCGGCGGCCTTCCGGCGGAAGATTTTTTCAGCAGCCTGGACCCCCGTCTCCGCGGCTTTCGGGACAGGCTGTTTGCAGATACGCATACCGCTGACCAGCCTGCCGGTGTCCTGGATGGCGCCTGGGCCGAACGCCTGGGGCTGCCGGACGGCGTCGTGATCGGCATCGGTGCTTTCGATGCGCACATGGGTGCCGTGGGCGGGCAGATTGAACCGTATTTCCTCAGCAAGGTCATGGGCACCTCCACCTGCGACATGCTGGTGGCGCCCCTGGAAGAGGTGGAAGACAAGCTGGTGCGCGGGATCTGCGGACAGGTGCCGGGGTCCGTGATCCCCGGCATGATGGGGATGGAGGCCGGACAATCGTCTTTCGGCGACGTATATGCGTGGTTTGCGGGCCTGCTGGAATGGCCCCTGCGGCTCCTGCAGCAGGTCCCGGACCTTGACGCAGGCAAGGCCGGACACATCGCCGCCGAGATCCATGGCAACCTGATCGGGTCCCTCAGCGCGGCAGCCGCTGCCCTGGCGCCCACCGAAGATGCAGAACTGGCGCTCGACTGGCTCAACGGCCGCCGGACCCCCAATGCGAACCAGCAACTCCGGGCTGCCCTGTCGGGCCTGGACCTGGCGAGCGACGCCCCTTCCCTGTTCCGTGCGCTGGCCGAAAGCACCTGCTTCGGCGCCCGGAAGATCGTGGAATGCTTCGTCGACCAGGGCGTGCCCGTCAAGGGGCTGATCGGCCTGGGCGGTGTGGCCCGGAAATCGCCTTTCATCATGCAGATGATGGCGGACGTGATGCAAAAGCCTATCCGCATCCATCGCTCCGAACAGACCTGCGCCATTGGCGCCGCCATGTTCGCCGCCACGGCGGCGGGGCTGTATCCCCGCGTGGAAGAAGCCATGGCGGCCATGGGTCAGGGATTTGACCAAGAATACATGCCGGACGGCAGCCGGGCAGCCGTCTATGAGCGCCGGTACCGACAATACCAAATATTGGGCGAAGCGATCGAGACGCAGACGATGGCCCGGCCCTGAAGAATCCGACGGAAGCCCAGCAAAAAAGATGACCATGGGAAAATATGACCATATCCGGGAATCGGCTTGTGCCGCCAACAAACAGCTGCCCTTGCACGGCCTCGTGCGGTTTACCTTCGGCAATGTCAGCGCCGCCGACCGCGCGCTGGGCGTCTTTGCCATTAAACCCAGCGGCGTGCCGTACGGGGAGTTGTCGCCCAGCCACATGGTGATCGTGGACTTCGAAGGAAAAGTGGTCGAGGGGACGCTGCGGCCATCTTCCGACACGGCCACCCATGCCGTGCTCTATAAGGCATGGAGCGACATCGCGGGCATTGCCCACACCCATTCCACCTACGCCACGGCCTGGGCCCAGGCCCAGCGCGATATCCCCTTGTTCGGCACGACCCACGCCGACCACCATACCGTGGACATCCCTTGCGCCCCGCCCATGAGCGACGAGCTGGTGCAGGACAATTATGAGCATGCGACAGGGATCCAGATCATGGACTGCCTGCAAAAAAGGAACCTCACGCACCGGGATGTGGAAATGATCCTGGTCGGCAGCCACGCCCCTTTTACCTGGGGGGCGACGGCCGATAAGGCGCTTTACAACAGCGCCGTCTTGGAAGAGATCGCCCGGCTGGCTTATCTCACCCTGCAGATCAACGACGCCGCGCCCCGGCTCAAGGACGCTCTCGTGAAAAAACATTATGAACGCAAACACGGACCCAATGCCTACTACGGGCAATAGCCCCGAAAGCCCTTTCACAACAGTCATATGACAAACCTAAAATCCCTGGAAGCCTGGTTGATCACCGGAAGCCAGCACCTGTATGGTGAACAGACCCTCGCGCAGGTAGCGGAGCATGCCCGCCAGATCGCCGCGGGGCTGGATGCCGACCCCGCCATCCCTGTGCGCATCGTGTGCCAGCCGGTGGTCACCACCCCCGACGAAGTCTACCATATGCTGGTGCGGGCCAACAACGACGAGGCCTGCATAGGCATCATGACCTGGATGCATACCTTTTCCCCGGCCAAGATGTGGATCCGGGGCCTGAAAGCCTTGCAGAAACCCCTGCTGCACCTGCATACCCAGTTCAACAGGGATATCCCCTGGGATACGATCGACATGGCCTTCATGAACCTCAACCAGAGCGCTCACGGCGACCGCGAATTCGGCTTCCTCGCCGCGCGCATGCGCATCAGGCGCAAGGTGGTCACCGGGCATTGGGAAGAGAAAACGCTGCGCGGGCAGATAGGCGCCTGGTGTCGCGCGGCCTGCGGATGGCATGACTGGCAGGGGGCGCGCTTCGTGCGGTTCGGGGACAACATGCGTCATGTCGCGGTCACCGAGGGCGACAAGGTGGAGGCAGAGCAGATGCTGGGGTATACGGTAAACACCCATGGTGTGGGCGATCTGGCCGCCAGCGTTGCTGCCGTGGAGGAAGGCGATGTCGACCGGCTCTGCGAAGAGTACGGTGACACCTATACGTTGTCAACGAGCCTGCAAAAAGGCCAGCCGCAGCACCCCGCCCTGCGAGAGGCGGCCCGGCTGGAACTGGGCATGCGCCGTTTCCTGGAGCAGGGCGGCTACAAGGGGTTCACCGACACCTTTGAAGATCTCCATGGCTTGCGGCAACTGCCGGGCATCGCCGCCCAGCGCCTGATGGCCGCCGGCTACGGTTTCGGGGCCGAAGGAGACTGGAAGACGGCCGCCCTGGTACGGGCCATGAAGGTCATGGCCTCGGGGCTGCCGGGAGGGAATTCCTTCATGGAAGACTATACCTATCATTTTGCGGAAGGAGAGGCTGCCGTCCTTGGCGCGCATATGCTGGAGATCTGTCCAAGCATAGCATCGGGGCGGCCCTCCTGTGAGATCCACCCCCTGGGCATCGGGGGCAAGGAAGATCCCGTCCGCCTCGTTTTCGAAGCTGCCGAAGGTCCCGCCCTGAATGCCTCCCTGGTGGACATGGGCAACCGGCTGCGGCTGCTGGTAGGCGAGGTGGAGGCCATCCGCCCTCCCCGGGAGCTGCCCTGTCTGCCCGTGGCCAGGGCCCTCTGGAAACCCCTGCCGGACATGCGCACGGCCTGTACGGCATGGATACTGGCCGGGGGCGCCCACCATACCTGCTACAGCCAGAACCTCACGGCGGAGCACCTGGAAGACTTTGCGACCATGGCCGGCCTGGAATGGGTCCGGATCGGGCGGGATACTACCCTGCCGCAAATCAAAAACGAACTGCGCTGGAACGAGGCCCTGTATTGAGGACTCCGTACCCGGCCCCTTGGGGCCACCGGCCGCCATGTATACACATCACCTAAAACCACCCCCATGCACCATCAGCTTTTGGGCACCCTGGACTGGATCGTCGTCGTCTTATACTTCCTGCTCATTGCAGGGATTTCCGCCTGGACGATGCGAAGGAAAAAAGACACCTCCGGCGAATATTTCCTGGCAGGCAGGAACATCGGCTGGTTCATCATCGGTACATCCATCCTGGCCTCCAACATCGGGTCAGAGCATGTGGTAGGGCTGGCGGGCACCGCCGTCCGTTCCGGCGTGGTCATGGGGCAATATGAACTGCAGTCCTACGTCCTGCTGTTGCTGGGCTGGGTGTTCATCCCCTTTTATATGCGCTCCAAGGTCTTCACCATGCCGGAGTTCCTGGAACGGCGGTTCAACGCCCATGCCCGCTGGTTCCTCTCTGTCGTATCCCTGCTGAGCTATGTCCTGACCAAGGTCTCCGTGACCGTATACGCGGGGTCGGTGGTCATCTCGTCGTTCATCGGGGTGGACTTCTGGACCAGCGCCATCATGCTGGTGGTCATCACGGGCA
>CBINPH010000030.1:0-15326 GCA_966252445.1 uncultured Chitinophagaceae bacterium
TTCCTGGGGATCAGGGAACCCCTGCTCTGCCGCCTGACGGACGCGCTGGCGGCGACCTTCGGGGGGGTGTTCCCCGAGCTGGAAGCGCAGGGCGAATTCATCCGCAAAGTGATCCGGGAGGAGGAGAACGGTTTCCTGCGTACCCTGGACAGCGGCATGAAAAGGATCGACGACTATGTACAGGCTCATCCCGGCGGGGGGAAGATCGACGGCGCGACGGCCTTCGAGCTCTATGACACCTATGGCTTCCCCCTGGACCTGACCCTGCTCATTGGCCGAGAGAAAGGCTTCGGGGTGGACGAGCAGGGCTTTGCCCGGGAAATGAAAAAGCAGAAATCGCGTTCCCGCGCCGCCACGGAGCTGGACCTCGGCGACTGGACCGTGCTGGAGGAAGGGGCGGGGCGCTTTGTGGGCTATGAGCGCCTGCGGGCCGAGACCAGGATACTGCGTTACCGGCAGGTGAAAGCCAAGGGTAAAAGCCATTACCAGGTGGTGCTGGCCGAGACGCCCTTTTATGCGGAGAGCGGCGGGCAGGTGGGCGACACCGGCCGGCTGCTGTTCGGCACCGAGGAGGTCATGGTGAAGGACACCCGCAAGGAGAACGAGCTGATCGTCCATCTCACCGACCGGCTGCCCGAGCCGGTGCCGGCCCGGGTGCTGGCCGAGGTGGATGCGGCGCGCCGCGAAAGGGTCGCGGCGGACCATACCGCTACCCACCTGCTGCATGCCGCCCTGCGGAGGGTGCTGGGCACCCATGTGCAGCAAAAGGGCTCGCTCGTGCACCCCGATTATCTCCGCTTCGACTTCTCCCATTTCTCCAAGCTGAGCGCAGCGGAGATCGGGGCCGTGGAAGCGCTGGTCAACGAAAAAATCCGGGCCAACCTGCCGGTGGTCACCGAGGTGCTGCCGCGGGAGCAGGCCCTGCAGCGGGGCGCCATGGCCCTGTTCGGTGAAAAATATGGAGACACCGTCCGCATGGTCACGGCTGATCCCTCCTATTCGGTGGAGCTTTGCGGCGGAACCCACGTTGGAGCCACCGGGGAGCTGGGATTCTTCAAGATCACCAGTGAGAGCGCCGTGGCCGCAGGGGTGCGCCGCATTGAAGCGGTAGCCGGCGCAGGCGCCGACGCCTATGTGCGGACCCGCCTGGAGCTCCTCGATGAGCTGCGGGCCCGGCTGAAAAATCCCGCCGACGCCCTCAGGAGCCTGGCCGAGCTCCAGGAGGAGCGGTCGGCCCTGGAGAAAAAGGTCCGTCAGCTGCAGGACAGGCAGCTGCAGGGGCAGGCCGCCGCCCTGGCGGCTGCTGCCCAGCCGGCCGACGGGGCCGCTTTCGTGGGTGCCGTGGTGCAGGCCGAGAGCGCCGAGGCGCTCAAACAGCTGGCCGGCATGCTGACGGCGCGGCTGGAACACGCGGTGGTGGTGCTGGCCGCCGACATTGGGGGCAAGGCCGCCGTCGTGCTGGCCCTGGACGAGGAGACCGCCTCGGCGCGGTCCTTCGACGCCGCCGCATGCGTGAAAGAACGCCTGGCCCCGCTGATCGCCGGTGGCGGCGGCGGGCAGCGCAACTTCGCCACTGCCGGGGGCAGGGACAGCAGCCGCCTGGACGAAGTCGTCGCGACCGTCAGGGCCCTGTTCGGCTGATGATCAGACAGCTTCCTTGATGGCCGCCATGACCTGTTCGACCACCCGGTCGCAGTATATTTTGTTGAACTCGAAGATACCCGAAGGGGAGTACATTTTCAGGATCTCGTCACGCAGCATCGTCTTGGCGCGGTTCAGCCTCGCTTTCACATTGCTCTCGCTGATTTCCAGGGCGTCCGCAGCCTCGGAGACGCTGAGCCCGCTGATCTCCCTGAGGGTAAAGACCACCCGGTAGGCTTCGGGAATGTGCTTAAGGGCGTCCTCCACGATATGGCTCAGCCAGTTGTGGTGCATACCGCCCTCGTTCTCTGCAGAACTGAGCATGGGTGTGGTTTTTTCGGATGAGCTGGCTTCCCCGGGGCCGGCCTGCTGCTGCCGGCGGTAGCATTCATTCAGCATGATGCGCAGCAGCCAGGGCCTGAAAGGACGACGCGGTCCGAACTGGGCCAGATGGCGGTAGGCATACACATAGGCTTCCCGCATCAGCTCCTGCGTGTCTTCATGACTGAAATTGTAAGCCCTCCCGGTCTTGTAAAGGGTAGGGTTGTACCGGCGGAGGATTTTTTCGTAGAGGTCCGTTTCGCCGTTGAGCACACGGCGGACCAGGTCCTCGTCGCTGGTATGCGTAGAGATTTCCGCGGTTTCCATGGATATAGGTTCAATGAGCGTGTACAGGATTTTCAGGCATGAAGATACCGCTTGTTTCCCAAAAACCCAAGCCAGTGGCCCCTACGTGGTTCCGTCTTTTTTAACGTTTCGCTAACCCCGGCCCCGGCCGGCGGTCCTTATTTTTGTGGTCCTGATCAAAATTCTGCATCATGAAAACACGAATCCTGCTCTCTTTCCTGGTGACGGGGCTTTGCTGCAGTTTTTTCTACGGCCGCGCCCAGTCCCTGCAGAGCCATGACGACGAACAGTATGACGAAGTGATCATCCGCCGCAAAGGCGATCTGCCTTCCCAACTGACGATACAGCTGGACGGAGAAAAAGTGCTGATCAACGGCAAAAAGCCCGGTGAGGAAGGCGGCCAGGTTGAGGTCATCCGCAAGCGCTACTCCGGTGACGCGGATGCCGCACCCTTCCGTTCTTTCGGATCGGCTATCCCCCGCCGCCCCTTCGGAGGCATGGCGCTGAACGGCAACAAGGCGCTCCTCGGGGTGGTAACCTCGGCAGACGGCGAAGAAACGGCCGGGGCGACCATTATGGAGGTGGAGAAAGGTACCCCTGCCGACAGTGCAGGTCTGCAGGAAGGGGACCTGATCACCGCGGTGGACGGGGATTCGGTGGATTCACCGGACGCGCTGAGCCGGCTGATCGGCCAGCATGAGCCGGGCGACCAGGTAACCATATCCTATATCCGCGATGCCGCTGCGCAGAAGGTGACCGTGGTCCTGGCCCAGAATGACAACCAGGGACCCGGTTTCCGGTTCGGCGGCGTGCCCATGGACCGCTTTCATTTTCCGCAGCGGCTGCCCATGCCGCCTTCTGGGGTCTTTAGCTACGGACGACCCCGCCCCATGGGCAATGGCCCCCGGCTCGGCATGACCGTGGAGAACAGGGATGACGGCAAGGGTGTAACGGTGATGCGTGTACGACCCGGGTCCCCCGCCGAGCAGTCGGGCTTCCGGCCGGATGACATTCTCACCGACTTCGCGGGCAAGAAAGTGAAGGACGTGGACGACGTGACGAAGGCCCTCGCGGAGAACAGGAAGACCACGACGATTGAGGCGAAGGTGCTCCGCGACGGCAAGAGCCGGAGCCTGACGGTGACCCTGCCCCATACGCAGAAGCAGGCCAATCTCTGACCCGGCTTGCCGGCCGGCCTTCACCGGGAGTTGACCTTTCCGCCGACGACCATGGCGCGGACCTCCAGCTCCCTGTCGAAGGCCACCATGTCGGCCCGCCAGCCCGGCGCAAGACGTCCCAGCCTGCTGGCCAGGCCGGCGACTTGGGCGGGCATGGCGGAAGCCATGCGCAGGGCTTCTTCCAGGGATACGCCCACCTGCTCCGTACAGTTTTTTACCGCTTTCATCATGCTCAGGCGGGAGCCGGCCAGTGTGCCGTCCGCCGTGACATACCGGTCCTCCTCCTCCACGTAGGTATATGACGGGGAGCTTGCCGCGGTGACGGCGTCGGTGATCAGAAACAACCGCTCCCCCATCATTTTGCGGGCGATGCGCACCGCCGCAAAGTCTACATGGATGCCGTCGGCTACGATGCTGGAATATACGCCGCTGTCAAAGATGGCGCCCACCAGGCCGGGGGCGCGGTGGGCCAGGGGTGACATGGCGTTGTACAGGTGCGTGCAGGTGCCTATGCCCAGGGTAAAGGCGCGGTGCGCCTCGGCATAGGTGGCGTTGCTGTGGCCCGCCGAGACCAGTACGCCTGCGTCCAGCAGGCGGCGGACGACCTCTTCGCTGCAGCGCTCCGGGGCCAGGGTCATCATGCGGATCGCCTCGCCGCTATCCCGCAGCAGCGCGTCCACTTCCTCCCGCGTGGGCTGGCGGATATATTTTTCGATGTGGGCGCCCTTTTTGGCCGGGTTCAGGTAAGGCCCTTCCAGGTGCAGCCCCAGCAGCCCGGGGAGGCCCTGGGCCCAGTAGGCGCGGACCGCCTGGGCGGCCGCCTGCATGATCTCCGGGCTGTTGGTGGCCACCGTGGCCATGAAATGCGCGGCACCGCCGTTCAGGCATTGTTCGTAGGTCGCCTGCAGGGCTTCCACCGTGGGGTAGAGGGAGAACATCTGTCCGCGACCCCCGTAGACCTGCAGATCGATGAGGGCGGGAGCCAGCTGCAGCCCCGGCAGCGCAACCCGCAGGGCCCCGGCCGGCACTTCGGCCACGGGCACGACCGCGGCGACCCTGCCTTCCGCGGCGAGCACCGCCGCCCCCTCCAAAAAAACATGGCCGTCGAAAATCCGGTCGGCCACAAAGGCGGTCATTTCCATAGGGTATCGGTTACAGGATCATGAATGGGTCCGCGTCATCCAGGAAAGGCATGTCTGCCCGGAGCCCGGAAAGGCGTTCCTTCGTCAAGGTGGCGGTATGGATGTCTTCTTCGTCTGCCCGCTCGTAATGGATCTCCCCCGAAGGGTCGATGATGCAGGAGTCCCCGCAGTAATGATGACCCATCCCGTCATCCCCTACACGGTTGAGTCCCGCCACATAACATTGGTTCTCGATGGCCCGGGCCCTGAGCAGGGTCTTCCACGCCATGCGCCGCGACTGGGGCCAGTTGGCCACCACCACCAGCAGGTCGTAGCGCGAGGAGGCGTCGGGGGGCTGCCGCAACCAGACCGGGAACCGCAGGTCATAGCAGACGGCCAGGCAGATCTTCCAGCCCTTAACCTGGGCGATGAGCCTCTTGTGCCCCGGGGTATACACCTCGTCTTCGCCGGCATAGGCAAAAAGGTGACGTTTGTCATACACCCCCGTGCTGCCGTCCGGCAGCATCCAGATCAGGCGGTTGTAGTAGTGCCCGCGCTCGCGGATCATCAGGCTGCCTGCCAGCACTATTTTTCTCTCGGCGGCCAGGGTCCTCATCCACCGTACCGAGGGCCCTTCCATGGGCTCTGCGAGCTCAGCGGCCCGCATGCTGAATCCCGTGGAGAACATCTCCGGCAGGAGGACCAGCTCGGTCCGTTCGTGCATGCCGCGAATTTTTTCCGCGAAGAGGCTGAGGTTGGCCTCAGGGTCTTCCCAGTGCAGGCGGCTTTGGATGAGGGTGATGCGAAGGTCAGGCATGGCAGCAAGTCCAAAGGTAGGCAGAGTTCGGCTTCCGGAAAAGCCCTGCCCGGGTGCTGTTTTATGGAATCGGCGTTTTTCCGTCATCATGCGGGCAAAACGAGACGATGAAAACATCCATGATCTTTTTACTGGGCGCCTGCCTGCTGGCGGGAGGCCCCGCGTCTGCCGGGACGATCACCGGCCGGGTTATTGACCAGCAGAGCGGGCAGCCGCTGTCCGGGGTAAGCATTGCCGTGCGGAGCGGACCCACGGTCACCGATGCGGCCGGGAGGTTTTCCCTGGAGGCAGTCCCCGGGGACACGCTGCGCTTTTCCTACGTGGGCTATGACACCAAGATCATCGTTGTCGGCAAGCACACCCATCGCATCATCGTTCGCATGCACCAGCAGCAAGGCTTTCTGGAAACGGTGGTCGTCGGCTACGACGTGGCGCTGGCGGGGAAAGCGAAAGGAATTTCCGTTTTTTCCAGGGCCCCTGCGCCCGAACCCGCGGTCGCCTGGAATACCGAAGCGTATGACCCTATAGCCGAGAACCGCTTCCTGTCGCCACTGCGGCACCCCTATTCCACTTTCTCCGTCGACGTCGATGCCGCATCGTACGCCAATCTCCGGCGCTTCATCAACCAGGGGCAGCTCCCGCCGAAGGATGCGGTGCGCATAGAAGAAATGATCAATTATTTCCAGTATCCCTATGTCCAGCCGGAGGGGAAGGACCCTGTCGCCATCCATACCGAGATCGCCGGCTGCCCCTGGAATCCCCGCCACCGGCTGGTGATGGTGGGGCTCCAGGGCAGGACCATTCCCGCAGAGCACCTGCCCGCAGCGAACCTGGTCTTCCTCGTGGATGTCTCAGGGTCCATGATGTCGGCGGGCAAGCTGCCCCTGGTGCGATCGGCCCTTAAGCTCTTGGTGGACCAGCTGCGTCCCCGGGACAGGGTGGCCCTGGTGGCCTATGCCGGCGCAGCGGGGCTGGTGCTGCCTTCCACGCCGGGAGACCAGAAAATCCGCATCAAGGACGCCATCGATCGGCTGGAGGCCGGCGGGTCCACGGCCGGCGGCGCCGGCATTCGCCTGGCCTACCAGACCGCCAGGGAACATTTCATCGCCGGGGGCAACAACCGGATCATCCTGGCGACCGACGGCGACTTCAATGTGGGGTTGTCCAGCAATGCGGCCATGGAGGAGCTGGTGAGTGAGGAGCGGCGCAGCGGGGTCTACCTGACGGTGCTGGGCTTCGGCATGGGCAATTACAAGGACAGCAAGATGGAGATCCTGGCCGACAAGGGCAACGGCAACCACGCCTATATCGACAACATCAACGAGGCCAGGAAGGTATTCATCCATGAGTTTGGCGGCACCTTGTTCACCGTTGCGGAGGACGTCAAGCTCCAGATCGAGTTCAACCCCCGGCTGGCTGCCGGCTACCGCCTGATCGGCTACGAGAACCGCATGCTTCAGGATGAGGACTTCAACAACGACAAGAAAGACGCAGGTGAGATCGGCAGCGGACAGAGCGTCACCGCCCTGTATGAGATCATCCCGGCCGGGGAGAAGAGCGCTTTCCTGGAACCCGTGGACCCGCCCCGCTACCAGCAGCCGGCAAAGGCGGGCGGCGAGGCCTCCGAGCTGATGACGGTGAAGCTGCGGTATAAGGTTCCGGGTGGAGGCCAGAGCCGGCTGCTGGTCCATCAGGTGGCTGACCATTCCGGGCCCTGGACGGCGGCCTCCAATGATTTCCGGTTCGCCGCCGCGGTGGCCGAGTTCGGCATGTTGCTGCGCAAAAGCCCCTTCCGGCAGGAGGCCAGCTATGGCCAGGCCGAAGAGCTGGCCGCCCACGCCCTGGGGCAGGATGCCGAAGGGTACCGCCGCGAGCTGCTGACCCTCATCAAGAACAGTGCGCTGCTGGAAGGACAGTCGCTCGGCGCGACCAGGATTCCCCCCCGCAAGGATTTCGTGATGGACCGTTGAGGGATGCCGGCTCAGTCTGTCTTTTTTCCCGCAGGGATCAGATAGCAGGGGGACTGGCTGAGCGACAGCTGCAGATCTTTGCCCGACCGTTCCGGCGCCGGTAGCGGCGCTCCGAAGACGTCTGCCAGGCGCGGGCTGCCCTTCCAGGCAGGGAGGGTGACGCGGTGGGGTTTTCCTGTGGTCCAGGCGGCTATCCTTCGCTCCCGCCCGCGCCGGAACAAGAGAATGTAGTCGCCCGTGTCGGAGGGCAGGCGCCTGTCGAAGCGAAAGCCACCGAGGCTGCGTGTCAGGGTCTGTGCCGCCCGGTATGCGGGCTTGGGGTCATACACCGGGTCGCGGCCGGGATGATAGGCGTGGCCTACAGTCCCGAAATGGTGCTCCGGTTCCCGGGGATCGGTGCCGTCGTCGTGCCAGTCATACCAGATGGACAGGGCCAGGCCCTGCCGGAGATTGCTCAGCAGCTCCCTGGCCAGCATGATGCCCTGCCGCCGCTCGTCGAAGCCCTTCCAGGCGGAAGAGTATCCCCATTCCCCCGACAACAGGGGGATGTCTTTGCCCTTCGGCGCGTACCGGGCCATGAGTGCCCGCAACTTGGTCAGCGTCGGGGCGGCCGTCTCGGGGCCGTTCTGGCGGTAGGGGTGCACGGATACCGCGTCCCAGTAGTTGAGCAGGCCGGCACGGAAACAGGCCTCCAGGAAATCGGGGGGAAGCCCTGAGGTGGCCGGTCCGATGTAGGCCTCGGCGGGGGCGGCTTTTTTCAGCGCCCGGCCGGTGGCCAGGGCCAGCCGGATGTAGGCCTGGGTGTCCGGGTGCGGCTTCCAGAAGCCAATATTCGGCTCGTTCCACATTTCCCAGAGGATACCCCTGCCCCCCAGCCGGCTCGCCGCCGAGGCTGCCCAACGGGAGAAGGCGTCCACCCCCTGAGCGCTGCGGGGCGCATAGCCGCTGTCGTACAACGGATTGCCATAGTCCAGGATGAAGAGGGCATGGAGGCCGTAGCGGTCCAGAGAGTCCAGCAGCTCTTCGTAGGCTGAAAAATCATAGTGGCCCGGCTGCCGCTCTGTCGCCGCCCAGCTGAAGTCCATGCGGACCCAGCGGAACCCGGCTTCCGCCAGCATGTGCATTTCCCCGGGGCGGGGCCGCGTAAAATGGATGTTGACCCCCAGTCCTTCGGGTACGCCGGAAGGGGGCAGGGAAGGATGGGGGTGGCCGGGACCTGCCTGGAAGGCCCAGAGCAGGAAGGGCAACAGGGGTTTGAGGTATAACATCTGCAGCAGTTCAGGGTGAGCGCCGGCGGGGCCGGCCACACAAATAAACTCAATTCTTTGCTCAGGATCAAGCATGAAAAAGGCTTCCCGGAGAACGGAAAGCCTGAAAACGCGTTTGGGACAAGGGGCTATCCGCCAAAGATCCCCTTGAGGGCGCCCATGATGCCCCCGCCGCTCTGCTGCTGGCCCTGGGCTGCACCGCTGATCATGGAGGTGATATCGTTGAGGTCCGTATCCCCATCCCCGTCCCTGTCCAGGCCTTTGCCGGCCACGGACTGCAGGATGGAATTGAGGTTAAGACCGGACGACTGTCCACCGGTAAGGCTGCTGAAAATGCTGCTCAGGTCGAAGCTGTTGTCGTTGGCATCGTTGGTCTTATGGACAAGCTTGCTCAGGATGAGGGGGATCAGCGTAGAGGCCAGGGAAGCGGCCGTCTGGCTGTTGATGCCGAATTTTTTCGTGATGCCCTCCATGAAGTTCTGGGAGATGTTGTTCACCAGGGGGTTGCCTTCCAGGCCCTGCTGGCCGCCCAGCGTCTTCAGCACGTTCTGGAAGCCGCCGTTGGCCAGTTCCTGTTGCAGGCCCCCGGAAATGGCCTGGGTGGCTTCCTGGATGACGCCCTGATTATGTTCGTCAGGAATGGCGCTGTTTTGTACGACGGCGCCCTGCGCGCTTTCCTGTACCAGGTTCATTAATTGCTCTAACATGGGAAGAGATTTAAGATCAGTAAAACCCTGGCCGCACGCATGCCGCAACAGGGGATAGCCCCCTAAAGTAATGAAAACGGACGAACGAACCAAAAGTCAGAGCAGGGACATCAATTCCGCCAGGGAACCGATAGAATAGGTGGGCTGTATACGGTGGCCGGGCCGTACCGGCTTGGCCGGATTGAAGTATACCTGGTCCATGCCCGCATTGCGGGCACCCAGGATATCAATCTCCAGGGCGTCGCCGACCATGAGGGCCTCCTCCGCGGTGCAGCCCGAGCGCTGCAGGGCGTAGTCGAAAATGGCCCGCTGGGGCTTCAAGCAACCCGCCGATTCCGAGGTGACCACATGCGAAAAGTAGTCCGCAATGCCCGAATGGCGGAGCTTCAGGTGCTGGGTTTCCTCAAAGCCGTTGGTAATGAGGTGCATGGGATACCCTTTACCGCGCAGGTAGTCCAGGACCTCCAGGGTGCCGGGGAAGAGATGGGCTTTCGTCGGGAGCAGCTCCAGGTACCTGTCGCTCAGGTTATAGACCAGCTGCCGGTCGCCGATCTTGAATTCCAGAAGGGTATACCATAGCCGCTTCCACCGCAGGTCCTCCCGGCTGATGAACCCCCGGCGGAACCGCTCCCAGAGCCGTTCGTTGTGCACACTGTAGGTCTGGTGGAAGCGCTGGAAATCCGGTACGCCTTTGTCTGCCAGGGTGAATTCCAGGTAGAGATCCTGCAAGGTCTCCTGGGAATTGGTCTCGAAGTCCCAGAGGGTATGGTCGAGGTCAAAAAAAAGATGTCTGTACGGCATGTTTCTGGCCGCAAAGGTAGTCAATTCCCCCTGGACGTCCGGCGACAGGCTGGCGTCCAGGGGGTTAGCCTCGTCAGCCGGACCGGCTTCGGGGCCCATGACCGCCGAACGGATGTTTCCGCTACTTTTGGAAGACGCTTTCGATCATGGACCGATACGAATATTTGCGGCTTTTCCACGACCTGGGCCGGGAAGACTATGCCCTGCTGACGGAAAAGCTGAGGGTTAAGACGTTCCGGAAAGGTGATTTTATCACCGTCCCGGGACAGGTCCAGCGTGAACTTTTTTTCGTCAGCAGCGGCGTGCAGATGTCCTATTTCGACAGCGACGACAAGACGCATGTCATTGCCTTTACCTACCCCCCGAATTTGTGCGCCATTCCGGAGTCGTTTTCCTTTCAGGTGCCTTCGAAATATTTCCTGGTGTGCCTCACGAATGCAGAGATGGAATCCATCAGCTTTGGGGAGCTTCAACAGCTGTTTGACCGGTCACAGCCTTTGGAACGCCTCTTCAGGAAAATTACCGAGTTTGTGCTGGCAGGGATGATCAACAGGCATCTGGAATTGCATTCGCTGAGCATGGAAGACCGGTACAAGACCTTTTGCCGGCGAAGCCCGCATTTGCTCCATCTCGTCCCCCACAAGTATATCGCCTCTTACCTGGGCATCGATCCCACCAATTTCAGCAAGCTGTTCAACAAGGTCAGGTTCTGATCTTGGTCCAGACCAATATCCTTGTCCCGCGGATGGGCCAGCTTTGCCTAAAAAACAGGCTATGGCAAAGCAATGGCTTGACCTGTCGGAATACCCCTTCCGGTCAAATTATATGGAGATAGGCGGGCACCGGCTTCATTACCTCGACGAGGGCCGAGGTGACACCCTGCTGTTCGTTCACGGAACGCCGTCCTGGAGCTTCGACTTCCGCCACGTGATCAAGGACCTGCGGGACGCCTATCGTTGCGTGGCCATAGATCACATAGGCTTTGGCCTTTCTGAGAAGCCGGAGCACTATGATTATTCCACGTTGAATCACAGCCGGACGCTGGAGCGGTTTGTCCTCGAAAAGGGGCTGGACAACCTGACCCTGGTGCTGCATGATTTTGGCGGCCCTATAGGTTTTCACTTCGCCCTGCGGCATCCGGATAAGATCAGGAACCTGGTCATGCTCAATTCCTGGCTCTGGAGCAGCCAGGCCGATCCGGAATTCATCCGGCTCAGCCGCCTGCTGAAAAGCCCTCTGCTTCCATTTTTGTATCGCCATTTCAATTTCTCGCCCAGGGTCGTTTTGCCCCGTTCTTTCGGCGATCGTAAACTGTCCAAACGGTTGCTGAGGCATTATGTCAGGCCTTTTGCAGACAAAGGCCAGCGGAACGGCACGATGGCTTTTGCGCGCTCCCTGCTGACCGACCAGGAGTGGTTCGAGGCGCTCTGGCGCCAGAGGGAGACCCTGTCGTCCAAACCCGTGTTGTTTATCTGGGGTGTGAAAGACCCCGTGGTCAAACCCGGCTATTTGGACAAGTTCCTATTGGGATTTCCCGGCGCAAAAGTGGTCAGGCTCAAGACCTGCGGGCATTTTCCCCAGGAAGAGGAGCCTGCGGCGGTGGCCGCATCCATCAGAGGCTTCCTGTCCATCGGGCCCCCAACCGGCAAGTAACCTTTAAGCCTTCTTTTCAGGGTCGTAGATAAGCTGGACCACCCCTGATCTGAACACATTCGTCTTGATCAGCTTTAAGGACAACCGTTCGCTCAGGTTTTCAAAAAGGGGTTTGCCTTTCCCCAGGACAACAGGGTGTACGGAAATCCTGTAGCGGTCAACGAGGCCTGCCCGGATAAAAGTATGGATGAGGCTTGCGCCACCGTAAAGCCATATGTCCTTGCCCGCCTGCTGCTTGATCCCGGCGACCCTTTCCTCCAGGTTGGCCCTGATGAAGACGGCCTTTCCGTCCTCCCGCTCCTGCCTGGAGAAGACATATTTTTTCTTGGCGTGCACATTTTTCCAGAGCGTCAGTTCCGGTTCGCTGGCATCCGGGGCCGGCTGAAAATTGCCCCAGGCCTCATAGCTCACCCTGCCATAGAAAATGGTGTCGACAGAAGCCAGGAAGCCCTCAAAGTCCATATCCTCGTCCATGATGCACCAGTCGATCTCCCCGTTTGGTCCTTCAATATATCCATCCAGGGATACCGCCAGGTCTAAGATGATTCGTCGCATGTGTTGCGTCTGTTTGATTTTTCCTGAAACTCAAAAGGCTGGTTTTTTCCTGCCTTTCCGGGGTCACTTGTCGCGGCGAATGTAGGCACTTTTCCCGGCCCGCCGGTGATGGCGTTGTGCTCCTGGACATGCATGCCGCTGCCAGCGTGGTGATGTGGTCCGTCCAGCTTTTTTCACACGGTGCGACCGTCCAGGTCTGACCCCAGGCGGGGGGGCGTGCACCGCACTTCGGGTCTTCCGCTCCCTTCCTCCATGGCCCATAGCACTTCCGATTTTTACAATTTTATGCTTGTGGCTTTATCTTTTTTTGTGGAAAATTAAACACCAGGAATATGCAAGACAATAGCTTTAAGGCAACCCTGGAAGTGGCCCAGTCCCCACAAGACGTTTTCGATGCCATTAGGGCGGTGTCCAATTGGTGGAGCAGAGATTTTGAAGGTAAAAGCGAGCAGTGGAATGATGAGTTTACCATCCATCATCCGAATGCACATTATTCAAAGCAAAAATTGACCGAAGTCGTTCCCTACAAAAAGATGGTGTGGCTTGTTACTGAAAGCCACCTGAACTGGATTAAAAACAACAAAGAAGAATGGACGAATACGAAAATGATTTTTGACATAGCGGAGGATGGCGATAAAACCAAACTTTATTTCACGCACGAAGGGCTTACGCCCGACAAGGAATGTTACGCGATGTGTGAGAAAGGGTGGACGACGATTATTTCTAACTGGTTATTTCATTATATCAACACCGGAAAACCTTCACAGGAAATGAACAAAGCCTCTGACATCAGAAAGCAAGCCCTCGCAGACCATGAAAGTTTCCACACCAGCATTACCGCAAATGTTACCCCCAAAGAGGCATTTGAAGGTATTTGCCAGGTAAACGAGTGGTGGGGGCACATTGAAGGCCCAACAAAAAAGCTGAACGACGTCTTCACCTATCGCCCTAACGACACCTGGGTAAATTTCAAAATCACAAAATGTAACGAGCAGGAAATTGTCTGGCACGTTACCGATTGTTTTTTGCATTTTCAAAAGGACAAGAAGGAGTGGAAAGACACCGACGTGGTTTTTCAAATGGTGAAAAACGGCCGTTCCACAACCATCAATTTCACACATGTGGGGTTGGTCCCCGAGGTGGAATGTTATGAGAATTGTAGGTTGGGATGGACGCACTATATTGAGGTCAGTTTGCTGCAACTTTTAACAACCGGTAAAGGACAGTTGAAATAGTCCCGGCAGGGGTTGTTGAAGGGATAAAATGCGGGGCGCCCGGGCAACGTAAGGCCATTATCCAGGCAATGGGCTTGGCTCCGGTTTGCGATCGCTGCAAGAATGGCGAATGGGTTTGTACCTTAGCAGACATCATTAAACTGGTCTGTAATGGATAGTAACGATTCCACAGCCCTATATTGTGCGACGGTTCTTTACCCGAACAAAGAGGGGGCGCATTTCGACTTTGACCTGTATGCGCATACATTAATCCCCCAGTATGTGGAGGTACTGGGCGACAATGTGGTCAGGTATGAAGTTCGAAAAGGTTTGGCTGCACCCGGTGCGCCGGCGCCTGACTTTACCTGCATCGCCAGTATTTGGGTAAAGTCAGGACAACAATTCGGCGCATCCATGGCGGACCCACGCATGGGAGAACTCATGAAGCGGATTGCTTCTTTCACCGACATTCAACCCATTCGGCAGTTTGATCAGGTTGTCGTCGATAACCCTGATGTCCGAATATAATCCATGAAATGGAGGGTGAAGAAAAATGGCCGGCAGGAAATCGGCAGGGTGGCTATGAAAAGTATTTTTTGCTGAATTCGTTGATTTGCTTTTCGAATTTTGTCGGCGACAGCCCGGTGAAGCGTTTGAATTCTTTGATGAAATGCGACTGGTCATAATAGACGTCATAAAAGTCATTCCTCGAAAACGAACGCTCGTCACCGCTGATGAAGCCCGAATAATAGTCTTTGAATCGGACGATCGAAGAAAAAGTTTTTAAGCTTACCCCTAATTTCTCATGGAATTTCATGTTCAGCCAGCGGCTGCTGTAGCCTGTTTTCTTTTCAAGCTCTTTAATGGATATTCTTCCCTTGGAGGACAATATTTTTTCTACCGAATATTCAAAGAGTGAATCCTCGCTGCCCAGGGCCAATTGCTTGAGGAGAAAGTTTTGCAAGACATTTATTTTTTGTTGTGCAGAAGCGGCATGCCCCGCTTCTTCCACCAATTGTCTGCCGGTGTTTCCGAGCAAATCGTCCATAGAGTAAATCTGGTTCTGAATATCGGCCAGCCTGAAGCGGAAAAACCGGTAGGCGCCTCGTGGACTAAATTCAATGCCTATGGTTTCTGTAGACACGTCGCGGTCGGCGTCTATGATAACAGGAACGTCCATGAAGCCTGTTAAGGTAATATCCTGTTCTCTAGATGAAAATGTTTTGCCATTCACAGCGGCGACAACGCCATTCTGATAGGAAAGGGTAAGTTTGAGGCTTCCGTTGGGCACCACCAGCTTCATGTCATCGGCAGGCATTTTCCCGCTGCTTTCGAAAATCCAGATTTTTTCAATGTAGCCTTTCAAATGGGCATGCGGTTCGATATGGCGGAATTGCATCGGCATGTAACTTTTGCTAAGACAAATTAATTAGATATGGTCGTTTTCAGGGCCTGTTTGAGCCATTGGCCGTCGTTACATATTTTTCAACGGCTGTTTCCTGCTGCTTTCTTGGTGGCCGCCAGGAAATACACCATGGGTATCTTATCGCCCAGGTGCGCTATTCTGTATTTGAGGGGCTCGAATTCCACAGTCCTGTTAAAGCAGTCGTAGGGCGAGTAGTTCAGTTCATCAAAAGCCGTTATCTCCAGTCCGTTTTTTAACAAGCTGCTCATCACTTCACCCAAACCATGATTCCATGAAACAGATGTCTGTGTGATATCGGCGGTTTTGTCCGCATAGGTCCCCGTCTGGGTTTCCACAATAGCGCCTGCC
>CBINPH010000031.1:0-15321 GCA_966252445.1 uncultured Chitinophagaceae bacterium
TGGAGCTGCGCGCCGGCACCATCATCGACGCGCAGCCCTTTCCCGAAGCCCGCAAGCCCGCCTATAGGCTCACCATAGACTTCGGGCCGCTGGGCCAGCGCCGCAGCAGCGCACAGATCACGGTGCATTACCGCCCCCAGGACCTCCTGGGCCGGCAGGTGGTGGCGGTGCTGAACTTTCCTCCCAAACGCATCGCGGGTTTCCTCTCCGAATGCCTGGTGACCGGCTTCCCGGATGCCGATGGCCATGTGGTGCTCACCACCCTGGAGCGTCCGGTGCCCAATGGCGCCCGCCTGTACTGAGGCCTAATGCGCCGGCCCGGACAGGCGGCGGATGACCTGCGCGGGGTTGCCGGCGACGACGCAGTTGTCCGGCACGTCACGCGTCACCACGCTGCCCGCCCCGACCACGCACCGGTCCCCGATGTGTACCCCCGGCCGTATGATGGCCCCGCCGCCGATCCAGCAGTCTTCGCCAATGCTCACAGCCAGGGCGTACTCGGCCTGCCGCCGCGCGATGGGGTCCAGGGGATGCGTGGCGGTATAGATCTGCACCGCCGGGCCGCACATGGTGCGGGAGCCGATATGTACGGGCGCGGGATCCAGCACCACGCAGTTGACGTTGAAGTATACATGTTCGCCCAGGTGGATATTGCTGCCGTAATCGCAGAAAAAGGGCGGCTCTACATACAACCCGCTACCGGCGTCGGGGATCAGCTCCGCCAGGATTTCCCGGCTGCGGTCGTTCATCAGATATTCTGTCACGTTGAGGCGGTGCAGCAGCCGCTTGCAGCGCGCCCGTCCTTCCACGAGGACGGGATCCATGGGCAGGTACATTTCCCCGGCCAGCATTTTTTCCTGTTCCGTTTTCATGACATGCAGTTGTACCCCCAAGATAAGGTTTCCCGGGCGGGGGCCGCCGCCGTATATTTGTCTGCATGAGCCGACCATCCTTTTCCGACCAGCATCAGGCCCGTCCCGACCGCCGCAGCTTCCTGAAAAATGCCGGCGCCCTGGCCGCAGGTCTTTGCGTGGCGCAGGCGCCCCTGCCCGCCGGTGCCGGCGATGCAGGAGTTTTGCACGCCCTGCCGGAAGGGGAGCCGGAGCGGTACCTGAAATCGCGCAACGAACTGCGATACATCGGGATGCCGGCCGGCGGGCTCCATACAGGCACCGTCTATGTCGGCGGGGACGGCCGCCTCTGGCTCTGGGGCATATACAACGATGACCGGGAGGGTGTGGATCCCAAGACCGTGTCATGGAACGACGGAAGGACCGAAAGACCCATCCGCAGCCGCGATGGCGCCTGTTATGTGGAGCCGGCGATCGCCGACAACAAGCGGGTGCTGGAGCAGGGCTTCGCCCTGAAGATCCGTGTGGGAGACAAGACCTTTATACGCGAGCTCAAGGCGGAAGACTGGGAAGAGGTCGCCTTTGAGCCGGGCTATCCCCTGGCCACCGTCCGCTATACCGACCGGCAGCTGCCCGCCGACATCGTCCTTCGCGCCGGGCCCCTGTTCATACCCCTGGATGCGGAGGCCTCTTCCCTGCCCGCCACGGTGCTCGCCCTGCAGGTCGTGAACCGCGCCGGCGGCACCATGCAGGTGTCGCTGACGGGATGGCTGGAGAACGGGGCCCGCAAGGTCACCGCGCGCAGGGAGGACGGGCAGCGCCTCAACCAGGCCGTGCAGGGAAAGGGTTACCAGGGGGTGTTCTCCACGTTCGAGGCGGCCGGCGCCGGCGCAGCGCCCCCCCGCGATGAGGGCAGCACCGCCATCATCTGCCTCTCGCCGGAGGCGCGTCCCCATACCGACCTGCGGCCCTGGCCCGCCACGGCGGAGACCTTCGGCCACCATGAACAAGACAGCCGCCGTCCGCCCGACGACAAGCTGGTGGGGGCCGCCGCCCTGGAAAAGACCCTCCGTCCGGGCGAGGCCATGGAAGCGCATTATGTGCTATGCTGGCATTTCAACCACCCGCTGAAAAAGCTGGACCGGCTGCCTGAGATCCGCAGCGGCAAGGGATATTATTATGGCACGCGGTTCCGCGACGCCCTGGAGGTGGCCGCTTATATAGCGGAACATTTCAGCACCTTATATAGCCATACGCTGCGGTGGCAGCAGACCTATTATGCCTCCACGCTGCCCCGTTGGTTCCTGGAGCGCAGCCTGCTCAACATCGGCACGGTGGCTACGGCCAATACCTACCGCTTCGCCGACGGGCGTTTCTGGGGATGGGAGGGGGTGAACGCCTGCGAAGGCACCTGCACCCATGTCTGGCAGTATGCGCAGGCGCTGGCCCGCATATTTCCGGCGCTGGAACGTGACACGCGGGAGCGGGTGGACCTGGGCCTGGCCATGCAGGACGACGGGGGCATCTGCTTCCGTGCCGAATACGAGAGCCGCCCCGCCATCGACGGGCAGGCCGGCACCATTCTCCGGATATACCGGGAACACCAGATGAGTCCCGATGACAGCTTCCTGCGGCGGAACTGGCCCCGCATCAAAAAGGCCGTCCGCTTCATGATGGCCCAGGACAAAAATGGCGACGGCATGACCGACACCCCTATGGAGAACACCCTGGATGCGGTCTGGGAGGGCGAGATCGCCTGGATCGTCGGCCTCTGCATCGCCGCCGCGCGGGCGGCGGAGCGCATGGCCGCCGAGATGGGGGACAGCGCCTTCGAAGCCGAGTGCCACCGCTATGTCCGGCTGGGCTGCAACCATATGGAAGAAGAGCTGTTCAACGGGGAGTACTTTATCCACCGCCCCGACCCCCTGCAGGGCCGGAAGAAGCTGGGCTCCTACAACACCTGCCATATCGACCAGGTATACGGGCAAAGCTGGGCTTTCCAGGCGGGGCTGGGCCGGCTCTGGGACCGGGAAAAAACCCGCTCGGCGCTGCGCGCCCTGTGGCGGTACAATTTTCTGGAAGATGTAGGCCCCTATATCCTTACCCATCCGGGCGGCCGGCCCTACGCCCTGGCCGGCGAGGGTGGCATGCTGATGAACACCAACCCCCGTCATGAGCCCCATCCCTACGGGGAAGGGGTGACCTGGCAGGTGGGGTATTTTCACGAATGCATGAGCGGCTTCGAGCACCAGGTTGCCAGCCACATGATGGCCGAAGGCATGGTGGAGGAGGCCATGACCCTGACCAGGGCCATCCATGACCGCTACCATCCGGCCAAGCGCAACCCCTACAACGAGATTGAATGCAGCGACCATTACGCCAGGGCCATGGCCAGCTACGGCACTTTCCTCAGCGCCTGCGGCTTCCGCTGCCATGGCCCGCAGGGGCGCCTGGGTTTTGCCCCCCGCGTGACGCCGGAGCACTTCCGGGCCGCCTTCACCACGGCCGAAGGCTGGGGCAGCTACGAGCAGCGAAAGGAAGGCGGCCGCTGGCGCGTCACCATCGAGCTGCACTATGGACGGCTGCGGCTCCGCAGCCTAGAGCTCGAGCTGGCCGCCGGCCCCAGGGCGGAAACGCTGCAGGCTGAGCTCCAGGGCTGCCCGCCGCCCTGCGCCGCCAGGGTACCGCTGTGGAAGTGGTGTTTGCCCCGCCGGTCATGCTGTCGGAGAATCAGCGGCTTCAGCTCGCCCTATGAGGGGCCCCGCCTCATCCGTCCGCCGGCGGAAGACGAATAAAAAAAGAGGCACCGGGATCTCCGGAAGCATCCATGAACAGCCTGGGATTGGGAAAGACCTTTGACGTTGACCATCAAAGGATATGCACAGCGGGCGTGTTGCAGAGCCACCCATCGGACTTGAACCGACGACCTGCTATTTACGAAACAGCTGCTCTACCGACTGAGCTAGGGTGGCTGGTAAATGGAGTGCAAAAGTAAGAATGTTTTCGAAATCTCTTCTATAGGGCCGACATGGCCGTCCGGCATACTATTTTGCCTTCAAAATCCGTTACCTTCGTGGGTCCTGCGCCCGAAGGGATTTTTTGGCTCCGGCCCCGCCGCCGTCAAAGGCCTTTCTCCGAAGGTGACCCATTGCCGCATCCCACTGTAGCATTGTTCATCTGACAACTTGCCTGCTATGCATCCCGAGGGAAACAGCAGCCGGCCGGAGACGACGCCGTGGACGGCCTTTATCTGGTGGCTTTCCACCGCCGACGCCCACACGCTCCGCGAATGCCGCGCCGAGCACGAACGTTACCGCATCATCGGCCTCTCCGTCCTGGTGACCTGGATCTTCGCCACCATCGCCTGGGGGTATTTTTTCTCCACCATGCTGGAGGATGACCTGCTGATCTACGGGCTGGCCCTGTTTTTCGGCTTCGCCATCATGACCATTGACCGCAACCTCATTGCCGCCATGCAGAAGGGGGAGGGCGGCAAGGGATGGCTGCCCTTCGCCTTCCGCATCTTGCTGGCTTTCACCATAGGGCTGTTCATCTCGCAGCCCATTGTCCTAATGCTGTTCCGCAAGGATGTGGCCACCCAGATGGCCCTGAACAAAGAAAAAAAGCTGCAGGAATACCGGCAGCAGGCGGCCGCGCTGGATGCCGGCGCCCAGGGGGATATCGACCGGCATATCGCCGAGCTCAAGGCCCGCCTGGATGGGCAGCAGCGTGAGGTGCAGGCCCGCGAGGACGCCTACATCCGGGAGACCGACGGCACGGGCGGCTCCGGTCGCGTCGGGGAGGCCTCCATCGCCCGGGTGAAGCGGAATGCCTATCAGCAGGCCATGGAACGCTACGACGCCCTGAAGCGGGAGACCGAGCCGCAGCTGGCCCTGTACGCGGCGCGCCGGGACAGCCTGCGCAGCGAGGCCATGGCCAAGGAGGCCCGGTATACGGCGACTTTCACCGACGGGTTCCTGGCGCAGGTGGAGGCCCTCAGCGACCTCACCCGTGCCCATGCGCCCGTGCGCTCGCGGTACCGCCTGATCATCTTCATCATCACGCTGATTGAAGTGATGCCCGTGTTGAGCAAGTGGCTGCTCCCCAAAGGAGAGTACGAGGAACGCATGGCCCAGCGGCAGGCCCTGGGCATCCACAATGCCCGCCTGCGAAGCGAGAAGGAGAAAGCCCTGGAACAGCATTTCACGGAGCGCTCCACGGAGACCGACCGCCGGTCTATCGATGAATTCTTTGCGCAGTCGGCGGCGGCCAAGGAAGACCTGGCCCGGGACGTGATCGGGGAGCCCCTCAACGGCTCAGGCAGCTATACTTCCCTCTGGAACCGTTACCGGGAGCGGGTATTTACCAAAAAAGAGATGTAGACGACGGCATGACGGCCTCAGGGCGTGTTGGCCACCGGGCTGTTGTCCGGGCTGAAGTCCAGCACCGCCGAATTCATGCAGTAGCGCAGCCCTGTGGGCGGGGGGCCGTCTTCGAAGACATGGCCCAGATGCGCCCCGCAGCGTCCGCATTCCACTTCCGTGCGGTGCATGCCCAAGCTGTGGTCAGGCTTGTATATCACGGCGTTCTTCCGCAGGGGCTGGAAGAAACTGGGCCAGCCGCAAGTGCTGGCGAACTTGGCGTCGGAGCGGAACAGCACATTGCCACAGACGGCGCAATAATAGGTGCCGAGCCCGGTAAAATCCCAGTACTTGCCCGTAAAGGCGCGCTCCGTGCCTTTCTCAAAGGCTATGTGGTATACGTCCGGGGGAAGGATTTTCTTCCATTCTTCCCTGGGCAGGTCCAGCCTTGCCGTGTCGGTATGCGAATAATACGGATTCTTGCTGTGTGTCATGGAAACATGGGTTTTTTGGGCCAGGGGTGCCGGGCTTTGCGAAT
The DNA here is from genome assembly GCA_966252445.1 of uncultured Chitinophagaceae bacterium. Classification (GTDB taxonomy): domain Bacteria; phylum Bacteroidota; class Bacteroidia; order Chitinophagales; family Chitinophagaceae; genus CBINPH01. Next base: position 5,751 of record CBINPH010000031.1, read on the forward strand.
GTACACATTCCCCGAAAAGCAGGGGAATCCATACGACCAGCCATGCGCTTGCTTTCATGGGCGGGATTTTGTAGCGGGCCGGTGCATCCGGTGCGCCTTCCTATGCATTTACGTACAAGGGGCCGGAATGGTTCACGATGGTCCCCGGAGGGGCTGATCTGCACTGCCCTTTTTAACGATTCGCAAATTACGTCTGTTTTTTTAGATGATTTTCAATTAAACACGCTTTCCGCGGGGTTTCTTTGCAGGGCTTTTTTTTATCTTTGGCCCTTCGAAACCTGAAACCTATGTTCAATTTGATCCTTTTCGGCCCACCGGGCAGTGGCAAAGGCACGCAAAGTCAGCTGATTATCGATAAATACCATCTTATCCATATATCCACCGGTGATCTGCTGCGCAGTGAGATCGCCGCCAAGACCCCCCTGGGGGTGGAAGCTTCGAAATTCATGGAAAAAGGGGTGCTGGTGCCCGACGAAGTGGTCATCGGCATGCTGGGCGAGACCCTGGATGCCCATCCCAAGGCCGGGGGATACATCTTCGACGGCTTTCCCCGCACGGCGGCCCAGGCGGCAGCCCTGGACAAGCTCCTGGCGCTTAAAAAGACGGAGATCAGCCTGCTGATCGCCATGGAAGTCCCCGAGGAAGAACTCGTGCACCGCCTGCTGCTGCGCGGTAAAACCTCCGGCCGCAGCGATGACGCCCATGAGGGGGTCATCCGCGACCGCATCGCCGAATACCACCGCAAGACCACCGCCGTGGCCGACCATTATGCCAAGGCCGGCAAGCTGCGCCGGATCAAGGGTGACGGCACCATAGAAGAGACCTTTGCCCTCATTTGCCAGGAAATAGACGCCACCCGCTGACGCTTCCTTCACCGGGGCCGGCGTCTTTCCCGGGCCAATCCCCCGGATTCTGCCTAATTTGCGGCCGTGGAAAAGGCCAGTTTTGTCGATTACATACGCGTCTATTGCCGTTCCGGCAAGGGCGGTGCCGGGGTGGTGCATTTCATGCGCACCAAGTTCAACCCCAGGGCCGGACCCGATGGCGGCGACGGTGGCCGCGGCGGCCACATCATCCTGCGGGGCAACAGCCACCTGTGGACACTGCTGCACCTGCGCTGGCGCAAGAACATCATCGCCACCGACGGAGAGAACGGTGCCCGCAACAACCGCAGCGGCCGCAGTGGACAGGACGTCGTGATCGACGTGCCTCCCGGCACCGTGGTGCGCGACGAGCTGACCGGCGCCCTGGAGGCCGAGATCCTGGAGGATGGCCAGGAGCTGGTCTGGCTGCCCGGCGGGGCCGGAGGGCTGGGCAACAGCCACTTTAAAAGCCCGGTCAACCAGGTGCCGGAATATGCCCAGCCCGGCATGCCGGGCCGGGAAGGCTGGAAGATCATCGAGCTGAAAGTGCTGGCTGACGTGGGCCTGGTGGGCTTCCCGAATGCGGGCAAGTCCACCCTCCTGTCGGTCCTTTCTGCAGCCCGGCCCAAGATCGCCGACTATGCCTTTACCACCCTGACACCCCAGCTGGGCATCGTCCCCTACCGCGGCGAGCAGTCCTTCTGCATGGCGGACCTTCCGGGCATCATCGAAGGCGCCGCTGAAGGCCGGGGCCTGGGCCACCGTTTTTTGCGCCATATCGAGCGCAATTCGGTGCTGCTGTTCGTGATCCCCGCCGACAGTCCCGATCACCGGAAGGAATGGGAGATCCTGCAGGAAGAGCTGCGCCGCTATAACCCGGATTTGCTGGACAAGCGTTTTGTCATCGCCATCTCCAAAAGCGACCTCCTGGATGAGGAGCTCCGTGCTGCCGTCGCCGCCGAGTTGCCCCCCGCCGTGCCGGCCGTATTTATCTCGGCCTTGCAGGAACAGGGGCTGTCGGAACTGAAAGACACCCTGTGGACGGCGCTGGCCCCTGACATGCCGGCCCCGTATTCCTAGGGCGCGCGGAACGGTAGCGCGGGGCATGGAGAAGGAATGGAAGCCGCCATGCATCATCATCAGATGGCTGTGCGGTCAGGCTTCATCACCGGCATGCGGCGGGCTTTTTTCAGGGGCTGGCCTGAACGCGGGATCGGGCGGCATCTTGAAACGCCATCACCATATCGTAGGCATGAAAGATAACTTTTCGGTACAGGCCGACAAGTACGCCCAGTACCGGCCGGCATACCCTCCGGAGCTATTTGACTATCTGAACTCGATGGTGCACAGCAGGCAAAATGCCTGGGATTGCGGAACCGGGAACGGGCAGGTGGCCAGCGAGCTGGCCAAAACATTTGATCATGTATTTGCGACGGACATCAGCCAGCCGCAGCTGGACAACGCCGTACAGGCGGCCAACATCATCTATTCGCGGCAAGCCGCCGAAAAGGTGGATTTCGATAGCCGGATGTTCGACCTGATTGTGGTCGCCCAGGCGATCCACTGGTTTGATTTTGAGCAGTTCTATGGGGAAGTGAGGCGCACCGCAAAGCCACATGCATGGCTTGGCGTGGTGGGCTACGGCAAGCTGGAAATCTCCGAACCCCTCGATCAGATCATCGGGGATTTTTACACCCATGTCGTCGGGGCATACTGGGACCGGGAGCGGCAGTATATTGACGAAGGGTACAGGACCATTCCGTTCCCCTTTGACGAAATCCCCGCCCCCGGTTTTGTCCACAGACAGGCATGGACGTTGGAGCACCTCACCGGATATCTGAACACCTGGTCGGCTGTCCGGCACTTCATCGAAAAGCATGGCTTCAACCCCGTCGTGCAACTGCAGTCTGAGCTTGAGCGGCTCTGGGGCCACGCACCGACCCGGGAAGTCCGGTTCCCTATACTTTTGCGCATGGGACGGGTAACCCATGACGCGGCCGGATGACCACCGGACGTCGTCCGGGGAATACGGCGGACGGCCATACATGCCATTTCTAAAGCAACGATAGTCGATGGGGTTTTTACGCAGACATTGGTATGACCTGGGAGGTCTTCTGGCGATCGTGACCCTGGCGGCGTTAGGCGTCTGCCATGCCCGGTTAACCGCTTATGGGCTTCTGATGTGGCTGAGCCTGGTTTCCCTATTTCTCCACCAGCTGGAGGAATACCGGATCGTGGGCACCTTCCCCGGCATGATCAACCGGGTCCTGTTTCACAGCGCGCAGCCGGACCGGTTTCCCCTGAACACGAATACGGCCTTGGTCATCAATGTGGGGATCGGTTGGCTGGCCTATGGCCTGGCGGCGGTAGCCGGTGAACAATGCATCTGGCTCGGCATGGCCACCATGTTGGTCTCCCTGGGCAATGTCCTGGCCCACACGCTGGTGTTTAACATCAAAGGGAAAACCCTATACAATGCGGGCATGGCGACCAGCCTGGTGTTCTTTATTCCCTGCATAATCTTATTCTTTACAATAATTCATACAGAAGATTTGGTGTCCGTCACGGACTATGTCGTGGGTATACCCCTGGGGGTTGCCTTCAATTTTTTCGGCATTGTAAAACTCATCACCTGGCTGGCCGATACACATACGACCTACATCTTCGAAGACCGACAGCTGCTGCCCAGGGACAGGGGCCGTGGGGGTGAGTGCATGCAGGAGGATGCGAGACCGCCGAGGTGAGGGAAGCAATGGGCCCTCCGGGGGTATCTGCGCAGGAAGCGTCAGCTGTTTTCGATGCCAGATGATGGTTGCGGTTCGCTTGGGGTATGCCTCGCAGGCCTTTGGCCTTGTCTCTCCTTTGGACAGGAGACAGCCCTGTCCGCGGTGCACCGCCTCAGAGCTTGCGCAGCCATACTTCCTGCACAAAATGATCGGGGCCCTTCTTCAGGATCAGCTTGGAGCGGTAGCGGGTGGGCAGGATGTTCTGCTCCAGGTTCGGCTTGTTGATCTCCTGCCAGATCTGCCGCGCCTTGGCCTCGCTTTCCTCCCGCGTCAGGGAGGCGAAGCGGTGGAAGTACGACTCGGGGTTGCGGAAGGCCGTCTGTTTCAGCGTCTCGAAGCGTTCCACATACCAGCGGGCGATGTCGCCTTCCTCGGCATCCACGTAAATGGAAAAATCAAAAAAGTCCGAGACGAAGCTGGCCTGGCGTTCGCTCAAGGCCTCTGCTGCGCGCCGGCCGCGGGGATATTGTCCCTGCAGCACGTTGATGCCTTCCAGGATCACGATGTCCGGGTGGGCGATCCACTGCAGCTCGCCGGGCACCACGTCATATTGCAGGTGCGAATAGACCGGCGCGGCCACGCGGGGCTCCCCGGACTTGATGTCGGCGAGGAACTGGATCAGGCGCCGCGTGTCATAGCTCTCGGGGAAGCCCTTGCGGTTCATCAGCTTCTTCTGCTCCAGCACCTTGTTGGGGTACAGAAAACCGTCGGTGGTCACCAGGTCCACCTTGGGATGGTTGGCCCAGAGCGACAGCAGGCGCTGCAGCACGCGGGCGGCCGTGCTCTTGCCTACGGCTACGCTCCCGGCGATGCCGATGATGAAGGGGACCTTGGTGATGCGGGCCCGCAGGAAGCGGTCGGCGACGGCATACAGCTCCTGCGCCGCGGTGACATAAAAGTTGAGGAGCCGCGACAAGGGCAGGTAGACCTGGGTGATCTCTTCCAGGGTCAGGGGCTCGTTGAGGGCGCGGAGCTGGTCGATGTCGTTGTCCAGTACATGGATGGTCTCGTCGTCCTTGAGCCCGGCCCACTGGGCCCGGGGAATGCGGATATAGGGAGAAAAGCCGTTGGCGCTGGGACTCATGGATGATGTTTGTACGTATGCAGGGCCGGCGTACCGGCCAACAGGTTTTGTGATCATTCGGGGGCCGCGTCCAGCAGCGGATGGTCCAGGGCGGCCAGGCTGGGACGTGTCCGGCCCAGCTGGTCGAAGACCAGGATCTCGTTGCGGCCGCGGCGCAGCCAGCAGCCGGGAAGGTAGAGGGTCTGCTGGGGGCCGATGCTCCAGTAGCGGCCCAGCGGATGGCCGTTCACCAGGACGATGCCTTTGCCCCAGCCCCGCATATCGACAAAGCAGTCCCCGGTGTCCGGGAGGTTGAACTGCCCCCGCAGCACCACGGGTCCTGCCGGCAAAGGACCTTTTGTAAAGCGCAGCCCGTGGCCGTCGCGGAAGGGCAGGCGGTACATATTCCACCCCTGGAGGACCTGGCCGTTCAGGGTCACCTGGCCCACGATGCCTTTCCGGCCGTCGACCATGTCCGTGCCGTAGTTGATGCGGCCCATGTTCTCGACGAGGATATCGAGGCGCGTTCCGGCGGGCGCCGACAGGGACAGGGAGTCCTGGCCCAGGCGGCGGTCTATGGTGCCGGCCATCCGGCCGTCAACCATCACCACCGCATAGTCGCGGAGCCCGGGGATGCGGAGCAGCCCTTGCGCCCCCGCCGGCAGGGCACAGCGGTACAGCACATAGCCGTAGCCCTGGTCCAGCGCTTCCATGGTCAGGGGCTGGGGCGCATGGACGGGCCGCGGCAGGTTGTCCAGCAGCGCCGCATGCGCCTGCAGCGGTATGGCGGGGATCGTGATGGTCTTGGGTGCTGCCGGCACGGCGGGCACCTCGCCGGGCGCCGCGTGGTAGGCCAGCAGCAGGCGGCGCAGGGCCATGTATTTTTCCGTAGGGACGCCGCTCTCGCTGAGGGGCGCGTCGTAGTCATAGCTGGTGATGTCCGGCTGTATGGGATGCGCTTTGTTGTAGTTGGCGCCGCTCATGAAGCCGAAGTTGGTGCCGCCGTGCCACATGTAGAAGTTGATCGACACGCCCGCCTCCAGCAGCCTGCGCGTCTCGGCGACCACCCGGTCTGTGGGCACCCGCACGAATTTTTCTCCCCAGTGATCCAGCCACCCGGGATAGAGCTCCGGTACAAAATAGGGTCCTTTGCCCCCGTGGTACTGGTTGACCAGCTTTTTCAGCTTGGCCGGATCCGTCTCGCCGTTGGCGCCGGGCAGTATGCCCGGCAGCGCCGCATGCTGGAACAGCCAGTCGCCGTCAGCGGTGAACAGCGGCACCTCGAAGCCGGCCTCCCGGATGTCCCTGGCGATCTGCCGCTCGTAGCCCGTGTCCCGGCCGAAGGAGCCGTATTCGTTTTCGACCTGCACCATCAGGATGGGGCCGCCGCGGGTCACCTGCAGCGGCGCCAGCTGCCTGCCCAGGGCCAGCAGATAGGCGCGGGCGGCCTCCATGAAACGGGGATCGCGGCTGCGCACCTTCATGTCGGGCTGTTTCAGCAGCCACCAGGGATAGCCGCCGAACTCCCACTCTGCACACACATAGGGCCCGGGACGCAGGATCACCCACAGTCCCTCGGCCTGCGCCAGGCGGACGAAGCGCGCGACATCATACGGGCCGCTGAAGGCCCATTGCCCGGGTTGCGGCTCGTGGACGTTCCACATGCAGTATACGGCGACGGTATTGAGGCCCATGGCGCGGGCCTTGTGCAGGCGGTCCTGCCAGTAGGCGTCGGGGATGCGGGTATAGTGCAGCTCCCCGGACAGGATCTGAAAGGGCTTGCCGTCCAGCAGGAAGGCGGTATCGCCCAGGGCGAAGAGGTGGGCCTGGGGCAGGGCGCGGCCGGGCATCAACAGGGCTGCCCACAGCAGCGCCGGCAGGACCCAGCCCCTCCTTTTTCCATCCATATGCACACGAAGTTAGGGCCCTAAAGGTATGGATTAGTTGGGTGTATGCAAGGCGGTGCACGGTGCGCCGGCGGGCGCTTTGTCCCCGCTCCCGCGGCACCAGGTCCCGGAGGGCCTCAGCCCTTTGGGCAGGCTTCGTAGTATTCCCGGCGCAGCTCCCGCACGCGGGGGTCCTGCAGGTACTCGTCGAAACTCATCAGGCGGTCGATGATGCCGGAAGGGGTGAGCTCGATGACCCGGTTGGCCACCGACTGCATGAACTGGTGGTCGTGGGAGGTCATCAGCACCACGCCTTTGAAGTCCATCACGCCGTTGTTAAAGGCCTGTATGGATTCCAGGTCCAGGTGGTTGGTAGGCTCATCCAGCACGATCAGTTTGGGGTTCTGCAGCATCATGCGGGCGATCATGCAGCGCACCCTTTCCCCGCCGCTCAGCACCGAGGTCTTTTTCAGGGTCTCGTCGCCGCTGAACAGCATTTTTCCCAGGAAGCCCCGCAGGAAAGGCTCGTCCACGTCGGTGACCGTGGGGGGCACGTACTGCCGCAGCCAGTCCATCAGGCTCAGGTCGTTCTCGAAATACGGGCTGTTGTCGTTGGGCAGGTAGGCCGGTGTGATGGTGGTCCCCCAGGCATAGCTGCCGCCGTCGGCCTTCATCTCCCCGCAGATGATCTCGAAGAAAGCGGTGAGGGCCACGTGGTTGGCGGACAGGAAGGCGATCTTGTCGCCCTTGTTCACGTCGAAGGACACCTCGCTGAACAGCAGCTCGCCCTCGGCGGATTTCTGCAGCTTGTCGACCTTGAGGATCTGGTTGCCTACTTCCCTGGACGGCTGGAAGATGATGCCGGGGTATTTGCGGTTGGAAGGACGGATGTCCTCGATGACGATCTTTTCCAAAGCCTTCTTACGGCTGGTGGCCTGCCGGGACTTGGACGCGTTGGCGGAGAAGCGGGCGATGAAGTCCAGCAGGTCCTTGCGCTTCTCTTCCATTTTCTTGTTGCGGTCGCTCAGCTGACGGGCCGCCAGCTGGCTGGACTCGTACCAGAACGTATAGTTGCCGGTATAGATGCGGATCTTGCCGAAGTCGATGTCCGCCACATGGGTGCAGACGCTGTCCAGGAAATGCCGGTCATGGGAGACCACGATGACGATGTTTTCGTAATCGGCCAGGAAATTTTCGAGCCAGTTGATGGTCTCGATATCCAGGTTGTTGGTGGGCTCGTCCAGCAGCAGGATGTCCGGGTTGCCGAAAAGGGCCTGCGCCAGCAGCACCCGCACCTTCTGGTTGCCGCTCAGCTCACCCATCAGCCGCTGGTGTAAGGCGTCGGGAACGCCGAGATCGTTCAGCAGGGTGGCGGCGTCGCTCTCGGCGGTATAGCCGCCCAGCTCCCCGAACTCGTCCTCCAGGTGTCCGGCCAGGATGCCGTCCTCCTCGCTGAAATCAGGCTTCGCATAGATGGCGTCGCGGCGGTGCATCACGTCCCAGAGCACGCTGTTGCCCATCATGACGGTATGCAGGACGCTGTGCTCATCGAAGGCGAACTGGTCCTGCCTCAGGACCGACATGCGCTCCCCCGGGCTGATGGACACAGAGCCTTTGTTGGGCTCTATATCCCCGGAGAGGATTTTCAGGAAGGTGGACTTGCCGGCGCCATTGGCGCCGATCACGCCGTAACAGTTTCCCTTCGTAAAGGAAAGGTTCACTTCATCAAAAAGCACCCTTTTGCCGTAGGCCAGGGTCACGTTCTGCACACTGATCATGTCAGACCTGATTTTTTGGAGAGGGGCAAAGGTAGGAAAAAACCTCGCTACGGCTGCCCGGGGTTCGCAGAGCCATGCAGCGCCGGGGGCCCGCTCGTTGTCTGGAGAGATAGGTCCGGGAGGCCTTTTCCTCCCCGCAAACCAAGAGCCATGAGACATGCAGCCCTATGCGTCCTGATCCTGTGCGGCCTGGTCGCCTGTTCCCGGGACCCGCTGGCCCCCCCGGCCGACATCCTGGCAAACCGCACCCTGGCCGCCCGCCTGTATGCGAAAGCCTCGGACACCGCGGTCATCGGCTCGCGCCGCTATGTGCTGAAGGCCTTTCTCTGGCGCGACTTTGCGCCCCCGTCGCCCCCGTCGGGGCGTCCCCTGGCGTCCATCAACTGGCTGATCGCCCTCGATTCCGGGGCGGTTCCCGAAACCCTGAGCCTGGAAGAGGAGTATGTGATCCACGGCGACTCGGTGTGGCACGCACCCTATGAAGACAGCCCGGGCATCACCTTTCTCTACCGCCAGGAGCGGCGCGCCGGCGGCGGGCCCCGCTGGGGTCCGGGCATTCACGTGGATGTGATGGCCAGGGTCCGGGATGCCGCCACGGGGCAGGACCGTTACCTGAGCCGCAAAGGGGTGTACATCTACCGCACCGACTGAACCGTCCAGGCGCGGTGTATCCGCGCGCCCAGGTGCGAGGCGTCCAGGTCCAGCACCTGCTGCAGGTGCTCCGCCGCCAGGGCCTGATCGTCCGATCCCAGGTAGCCCAGGCCCAGCAGGTAGTGGCAGTGGATGCGGTTGCGCAGGTCCAGGTCCGTATCGAAGACCATCAGGTCCGGGAGGGATACGGCGAAGAAGTCGATCCGGATCCGGTCGTCCATGTGCTCCTGTCCATAACGGATCAGGTTGCCGAAGCGCTGCATGGCCTCCCCGTCCCGCCCCAGGCGGCGCAGGGCCAGGCCCTGGTAAAAGATCTTTTCCGGCGGCTGGTCGTTGTAGTACACCGCCGCCGCGGGCTCGCTCAGTCCTATGGCGGCCTTCTCCCAGCAGGCGCGGGCCTCCTCGTCCGCGCCCATGGCCGCATGGGCGCAGCCGCTCCAGTAATGCACGTCGTTTTCCTGGGCGCCGTAGAGCTTGCCCTCGCCCAGGTTTTCGGGGTAATGCTGCGCCTATGCCGCATGGCCGCCCAAAGGTAGGCCTATAA
>CBINPH010000032.1:0-15078 GCA_966252445.1 uncultured Chitinophagaceae bacterium
ATGAAATAGCCCAGGGGCGCAGTTAATCCGGCATTGTATTCCCACTTGGGGCTGAGCTCTATAGACTTGTCATCAAAGAACGAGACTTTCGGCCTGTTGAAATGGTAGTAGGAGGCCCCGACAAAATAGTTGATGTCCTGGCCTAGGCTGCTGCTGAAACTCACCCCCACAGCGCCATCGGCGTACAGGTATCTGTACCGGGCAAAGTTTTCACCGCTGGGGGCCGTGGGATCGTAGGCCACCCCATTGTATTGGTTGTCAAAGGTAAGCTTGCTCGGGTTGAACTGGCGCTGGGTAAACCCACCCATAAAGCCCACCGAGAGGTACATGTCCCGGGCGTCGCTGAGCGATTTATGGTAGTTCACGGCGGGCAGCACCTGGGTCGTCTGGAAACGGGAAGTTCCGGCGATGTCGTAGGTCAGTTGCAGGCCCGCGGTCAGGAAGTCGTTTCTCTCCCCTATCGGGAACTTCAGTTCACCGCTGAGCGCTCCGGTCTGATAGGGCACGGTAGCGCTGTTCCATTGATTGCGGTAGACCGCCTGCAACCGCACGTCGCCGGTAAAAATACCCGCCAGGGCAGGATTGCGTAGCAGGGGCGTCTCGTAGAACTGGGAAAGATGGATATCCTGTCCCCTGGCATACAGGGTCAGCAGGAGGAGGGCGCTTGTGCCCCCAACGATTCTTCTCAGGACATTCATCGGTCATAGGATAGGCCCATGCTCTCGTGCGCATGGGCTGTTGAACCATTCTTGGTAAAAGTAAACAAAATCCCGGCGAATTCTCACCCTTTTGGATACGCCCCCCGGCTAAAACGCTCCCGAAAGGCCTCCCAGTATGCCCACATCCCCTTTTGTCATTTGACAGTCAGCCGGTTGATGGCTGCTTTAGCGCGCTGGTCCAGGGTCGTTTTATATTCTTCTTCCTTCATCGCCAGGCAACGTCGGTAGTAGCCAAGGGCCCGGGCCGTATCCTTCCTGTCCTCGTAAATGAAACCTGCCTGCATGGCCGCACGGGCTGCGTAGTATTCCGGACGCTCCGCCCCCGCCCGGATGGTGGCGTCATAGAGCGCCAGGGCCTTGTCATCGTCCCCCATCTCATCATAAATGCGTCCCATGAAATAGGCGTATTCGATCTTGTCCAACAAGTCATGAAACGCACTGACATCCCGGGCCTTGAGCACCGATAAGGCTTCCGTGAAGTAGCCGCCGTTCATCAGCATCCGCGCCTTCAGAATATTTTTGTCCTGCCAGTGACCCTTGGCCGCGTCGCGCTGCGCCGCCTTGTCGGCGTCGGCAACGGCACTTCCCTTTTCGCGGACAAGCCTGCGGTAGCGCTGCGCCTGCGCCATATCGCCCTTAAGGTAATAGGCCCTGCTGAGTTGAAATAGGGCATCCTTGACGTAAAATTTGCCCTTGAACTGTTCGGTAAAATCCGAGAGGTGCCTGATGGCCTCGTCCAGGTCCAGGTGATACAACCGCATGATGCCGATCTCATAATTCATGATGGGCATATCCAGGTATCCGGGGCCTTTGCGCATGGCTGTAGCGACCTGCAGGCCGTAATCCGTCATGTGGTTGTTTAAGGCGAGGTTGGCGACCATGAAGGCGAACAGATGATTGTTTACCAGGTCAAGATGCTCATCCCGGAGGAATGCCATGACCTTGTCGGGCTCATGCCCAATGTAAAACTTCATATAGGCGTAGTAAAAAACGGCCTCTTCATGGAACAGCCGCCCCTCCGCGCTGCTGTCGCGAACATAGGATTCCAGCAGGTGCATGCCCTGCACCACGCTTCCCCCGGAAAAGCCCAGGATACTGGTGATCCAGCGATAGCCGGACGGTATGGTCCCGATAAGGGCCTGCATGGGTCCCAGCAGAAGCTTGTTGGGGCTGAATTGGGGGAACTTCTTCTGGTTTTCCCGGATACCGCTGTAGGCCCTCCGGACATCCCAAAACGCGGAGAGGTTATCTTCGAATTTCAGCTTGACCACCCCCCATTGGGCATGAATCATGGCCCGGGTATAGAGGTAGAAGGGGGAGTCCTTCGGTCCTCTTGCCAGGCGGTCCAGGCGCTGGTCGCGGTGGGCCAGGGCCGCTTTGTACTCCGCCCTGTCCTCATGGAAAAACAACGTAAACAGATCAACATAGTTGTCCAGGAAATCGGGGATAAGGTTACCCGGGTGTTCCCGTCTTTCCTCAGCCAGCAGGCGCCGGCCTTCCTCCAGCTTCAACATCATGATCTGCGCGTAAGCTTCCTGGCAGCGGGGGTTGAAGTCAAATACCATTTCAGCCGTCGCCGTATCGGGCACGGCCATGCCGTTTTCAGGCATGGCCGCTGCCCAGAAGGGCAACAGCCATGCCAGTACGAATGCCGCGGGCACACGGCAACGGCACGGCATACCTGGCGTCTGGGTTAAGCGCATAGGTCTTGGTCCACTTTCAAATGCAAAATAGGACACCATTTGGTGTCCTATATGCACAAATATGTTACCAGTTTTGCCGCTACTTGACCTCCACCGACTCAAACAATTCGGAATCGGTCAGGATGCGGCCGCAGTGCTCACAAACGATGATCTTCTTGTGCTGCCTGATCTCCGCCTGGCGCTGGGGAGGTATATTGTTGAAGCATCCGCCGCAGGAATCACGTTCGATGCTGACCACAGCCAGGCCGTTGCGGTAGGTCTTGCGGATCTTTTCGTAGGCGGTCAGCAAACGGGGATCCACATCCTGCCGGGCCTTGGCGGTCAGTTTCTCGTATTGCTTCTCTTCTTTTTCGGTGTCTGCAATGATCTTTTCCAGCTCGGCCTTCTTGTGCTTCAGGTTAGCCTCTTTTTCCTTAATGGTCTTCCGGGCCTTCGCCAACACCTCCGATTTTTCCTTGATCTTTCCCTCGGCTTCGCGGATGAGCTTTTCCGCCATCTTGATATCCAGGGTGCCCATCTCGATCTCTTTGGTGATGGCCTCGAACTCCCTGTTGTTTTTTACGTTGTCCTGCTGTTTCTCGTATTTCTTGATGAGGGCCTCGGATTCTTTGATGGCTTCCTGCTTCTCCTCGACAAAGGCTTCAATGGCGGCGTTCTCTTCCTCCAGGTTCGCGAGCCGGGTATTGAGGCCTTCAATCTCGTCCTCCAGGTCCTTTACCTCCATCGGAAGCTCGCCTTTGAGGATCTCTATTTCGTCAAGCTTGGAATCTATTTTTTGTAGCCGGAGCAGTGAGGTCAGTTTCTCTTCTACAGAAAACTCTTTTGTGGTTGCCATATGCTAATGCAGGTAATTTACCGGATTCGTACGGATGTTCGATTTAAGAGGCGCAAAGGTAGGAAATTCTTCCGTTAAAATTTTGTAAAATATGTCCACCGTATACTGCTCGCTTTCATAGTGGCCCACGTCTACAATAACTATTTGATTATCAGCATCAAAGAACTCGTGATACTTGAAGTCTGCACTGACAAAGGCGTCGGCGCCCCGGGCCATGGCCTTGCCCAGCAGGAAACTGCCGGCACCCCCGCAGACAGCCACCCTGGCAACCGGCCGGCCGCGCAGGCGGGTATACCGGATGCCCTCGGCCTGCAGGCGTTCCCGCACATGGGCCAGGAAAGCCTTTTCGTCCATGGGCGCCGGGAGGCTGCCGATCAGGCCGCTCCCGATACCGGGGTGGGGGTTGTCCAGCGACACGATGTCATAGGCCACCTCTTCATAAGGATGGGCTGCCAGCAGGGCCTTTACGATGCCTGCCTGCAGGTGGGCCGGAAAGACAACTTCCAGGCGGCTTTCCGGTTCTTCATGGCGCACTCCGATATCTCCCTTGTAGGGATGCGTCCCCTCCTCTGCCAGAAAGGTGCCCGTTCCCTCCGTCTGGTAGCTGCACTCCCCGTAACGGCCGATATGCCCCGCTCCCGCCGCGAACAGGGCCTCCAGGACCTTAGGGACATCGGCATGGGGGGCGAATGTATAGAGCTTTTTCATGGTGCCGGCCAGCGGGGCCAGCACTTCGGCATTTTCCAGCCCCAGCTTGTCGCCGATCATTCCGTTCACCCCGGCCCGCACATTGTCGAGATTGGTATGGGCGGCATACAGGGCGATGTCGTTTTTCAGGGCCAGGATGACGGCACGCTCAACATAATGATCCCCGATCAGGCGCTTGAGCCCCCGGAAAACAATGGGATGATGGGAAATGATCATGTTGCAGCCTCTGGCCATCGCCTCGGCGACCACCTCTTCGGTCGCGTCCAGGCTAAGCAGGATGCCCGTCACCTCCGCTGACATACGCCCGGTCAGCAACCCGGCATTGTCATACGACTCCTGGTAGCGGGCGGGGGCTATGGCCTCCAGGCAACGGACTACGTCCTGAATTTTCATCGGCTTCGTTTTGCACTAAGTTTCGGTATTTTGCGGCGTCCATCCACAGCATCCATTAAAAGACCATCTATGCCTTCGAATAAAAACACCTCCGGCCTCTATGGGGACTACCAGACAAAAATGCAAAAAATTGCGGACCTGCGCTACGCAGCGGCCGTGCTGGGCTGGGACCAGGAGACCTATCTGCCGGAAAAGGGGGCCGAAAGCCGCGCCCGCCAGCTGTCCACCCTGTCCTCCCTGGCCCACGACCTTTTCACCGAGGCGGCCCTGGGCGAGTTGCTCGGCACCCTGAAAAGGGATGACACCCTGGATCCCATACAGCGCCGCAACATACAGCTGACCCTGGAAGACTACGAAAAAAACAAAAAATATCCGGCTGCCTTCGTGGAGGACCTGTCGCGGACCAGCTCGGCCAGTTATCACGCCTGGATGAAGGCGCGCAGGGAAAATGACTACCGCATTTTTGAACCCCTGCTCGAAAAAATGGTGAATTTAAAGCGGAAAGAGACAGAATTGCTTGGTTATCAGCATCATCCATACGACGCGCTGCTGGATGACTTTGAAAAGGGTGCCACAGTGGCCATGTTGGACAACATTTTCGGGGAGGTGCGCAGGGAATTGAAAGATTACCTGTCCGAGGTCATGGCGCAGGCGGCTCCCGACGACAGCATCCTGCACCAGCCTTTTGACCGCCAGAAACAGTGGGACTTCGGCATGGACCTGCTCAAAGCCATGGGCTTTGACTTCGCCGCGGGACGGCAGGACATCTCCGAGCATCCCTTTACCACCAGCTTCAGCGCCCGCGATGTCCGGGTAACGACCAGGATCGACGAAAACGACTTCGGCAACATGACCTGGAGCTGCATCCATGAGGGAGGGCACGCCCTGTATGAGCAGGGACTTCCTGCGGAGGCCTACGGGCTGCCTGCCGGCGAGGCCGCCTCCCTGGGCGTTCATGAATCCCAGTCCCGTCTCTGGGAGAACTGCGTAGGGCGCAGCCGGCCCTTCTGGAGCCATTTCTACCCGGCGCTGCAGAAGCTGTTCCCCGCCCGGTTGAACAACGTAGCCCTGGACGACTTTTACCGTGCAATCAACAGGGTGCATCCTTCCCTGATCCGTACGGAAGCCGACGAGCTTACTTACCATTTCCACGTCATGATCCGTTACGAAATCGAAAAACAGCTGATCACCGGAACTCTCCGGGTGAATGAACTGCCCGAGGCCTGGAACAGCATGTACCGGGAATATCTGGGTGTGGAGGTCCCCGACGACCGTCGGGGGGTATTGCAGGACGTCCACTGGAGCCACGGCAGTTTCGGCTATTTTCCCACGTATTCCCTGGGCAGTTTCTATGCGGCGCAGTATTTCGCACAGGCAGAAAAGGCGATTCCTCAGCTGGAAAGCCACATCGCCGCCGGCGATCTGATGCCTCTGCTGCACTGGCTCAGGGAAAACATTCACCGCCATGGCCGTTACTACACGGCGGAGGAGCTCTCGGAAAAGGTCACGGGTGAAAAACTTCAGTGGAAGCATTTCATGCGGTACATACGGCGCAAGTACGACGACATCTACGGCTTGACACGCTAGGCGGAGAAGATATTCCCGTACCCGTGCCTACCGGCCCGGGCGAGGGTCATACGGGCCAGTATTCCGCTATTTTCATACGCAGGAAACTGACGCTGCGCTCCAGCTGAGCCATACCGTCCACCCCGTCCTCTATGCTGATCCAGCCGTCGAACCCCACGCGGTGCAGTTCAGTGAAAATGGCGTCATAATCGTTGAGCCCCTGGCCAATCTCTCCGTGGCTCAGGCGGCGGGCGTATCCCATAGCGCCTCCCTCTTCGCGGCGCAGATCCTCGAGCGTGCCTTCCTTCAGGTAACGGTCGCTGGCATGCATGGTGAACACGCGGTCGGACACCCGGCGCAAGAGCTCCAGGGGATCTTCCCCCGCCAGGAAGGTATTGCTGGGGTCATAATTGACACCAAAATGGGGGTCCCTGACCCGGTCTACCAGCATGCAGAAAACATCCATCTGCTGGGCAAACTCGGGATATTCCCAAAAATCGTCCTTATAGTGATTCTCCAGGATGAGGGTAACCCCACAGTCCCTTGCATGTGGCAGGCAGGCCTCTATACAGGTTGCCGCCAGCTCCACCCCTTCGGCGATACTCAGGGCAGGACGCTTTTGGCCGGACAATACCCGGCAATAAGACCCGCCAAGCGCCGCCGTCATGTCAATCCAGCGCTTCTGCCGGTCCACCTGCGCCTTTCTGAACGCCGGATCGGGGTGGGTAAAGTCGGGAGAGCAGCACATCATGGGGACGACCATGCCATGGTCTTCCACCTGGCGGCGAAACGGAAGCCAGTTGTCCTCGTCCTGCATTTCCAGGAAGCCCGCATACCACTCCAAACCGTCGATGTCCAGGCCGGCGGCCAGGGATATCCACTCCGAAAGGCGCATGGAGCCATCTTTGCAGAGTGCATTCATAAAAGCTTTGGGAAATGCTGCGAGACGGGGCATAAGCGGAGAATAGTTTTTTAGCACAGGAAAATATGGGCTGGCAGCAGAACCATCCCATACGGGGTGACAATGACGTTAATAAGGTTTTTCCATGGTCTGCGCGTCTTTGGGGGGATTGCGGCCAATGAAAGGGTGTTGCTCCAGATCCATGACCTGTCCGCTCACCGGGCCGCTTTCGTCACCCAGCCAAAAAACGGCCGCCGCCGCGATCTCTTCGGGATAGAGGATCCTTCCCGAAGGCGCATATACTTTGGGCAGGGCGGTATACCAGTCCTCAGGCAGGCCATGTTCCCGTTTGCGTTCGGTCTCGGCCTCGGTAAGCACCCATCCGGGGTTGATCTGGTTGACCCGTACCCCATCTTCCCGCATGAGGGTGTCGCCCAGGTTTCGCGTCAGGGTCATCAGCGCCCCCTTCGATATGCTGTAAGCAAGCAGGTTGGGCTCCCCGCAGTACGCGTTGACTGAGCCTATATTCAACACCGCTCCCCTGCTGCGCCGCAGATGCGGCAAGGCAGCCCGGATGAGGGACAGCGGGCCCACGGTGTTGACGTCCAGCACCTGCCGGAGAAAAGCCGCATCCGTGCGGTGGATATCTGACGACACGATCATGGCAGCGTTGTTGACCACGCCATCCAGTTTCTCAAAGGCGTCCAGTGCCGCTTGTACGAGGCGGCCCGCCTCTTCTTCCTTACCGATGTCGCCGATGTGAAGCACCGCCCGGCCGGCGCCCAGGGCCGACACCACGGCCTCCCCCGCTTCCCGGTTACGGCCATGGATCACGACCTTCCCGCCTTCCGCCACGATCCGGCCTGCGATGGCCTTACCGATACCGGTGGTACTGCCCGTGACAATGATCACCTTGTCTTTTAATCTCATATCCGGTATTTTGAGCCCTGCTCTCAGGCTGGTTTAAGCACACTTTTGACTACCTCTCCGCGGTGCATTTTGTCGAAGGCGGTATGCCAGTCGGTAAATGGCCAGATACCCCCAATGATGGGCTGTACGTCCAGCTGTCCAGTCGCCATCAGTGCAATCACCCTTTCCCACATGGGCCAATTGTGGCTGAAACTGCCCTGTAGGGTGACATTCTTCTGCACCAGGGGATCCAGGGAGAACCCCAGCGGCTGGGGTCCCCAGCCCACTTTGGTGATCTGCCCAGCGGGACGTACCAGCTGCAGGGCAATGCGCAGGGTCACGCTGGCGCCGGCTGCGTCTACCACCACATCGGCACCCAGGCCGTCGCGGGCCGTGGCCCAGGGCAGGGCATCTCCGGTGATGGCCTCGCAGCCGTATTGCCGGGCTATATCCAGGCGGTGCGCATCGGCGGGTAGGCCAACGACGGCCACCTCGGCGCCACAGAGTTTCGCCATGGCGGCGCAAAGGATGCCGATGGTCCCTGGCCCGAGCACCACGACGCGGTCCCCGGGGCGGATGCGGGTATTTTCCACCATGGCGCTGTATGCCACACAGGACGGTTCTGTCAAGCAGCCCTGCTCAAAGGGCACTTGGTCGGGCAGTGCGTGGAGGCAGCGGGCAGGCACCCGTACATAACGGGTCATGGCGCCGTTGACGCCATATCCAAACCCTTTCCGGCTGGGATCCAAGTTGTAGCGTCCCGCCCGGCTCATGGGGCTGAGGGGGTCAATGACCGCGGCCGTTTCACTGACCACGCGGTCCCCGGCTTTCCAACCACTTACCCGGGCGCCCGTCTCGACGATGATCCCGCCGAACTCGTGTCCCAGCACAACAGGGTAATTGACGGCCCAGCTGTGGTCCGCCGTCCACTGGTGGAGGTCGCTTCCGCAAACACCCACATGGGATACCTCCAGCAATACATCTTCTTCGCCGATGACAGGACGGTCGATCTCTCTCAATTCTACGCTACCTTTTTCAGGAGCATAGTTGACGACGGCAACTTCTTTCATGGACAAGGGTTTGTATAGTCAGGCCAGGGAGGCTCCCTGGCTGTGGATCCGTTCGCAGATCAACCGCAAGGAGCCTTCCAGATCGCCACTGGCGGTGCGGAAGCTGTCGCTGTCGATTGTGAGCGGAGCGCCCAGCACAACGAGAGGCGCTCCGTAAGCCGGGCACTGCACAGCCTGATCCAGGGTCAGTCCGCCTACCGCCTGCACCGGTACCTGGACGGCCTTCACCACCTCTTTGAGCTGATCCAGGGGGCTGGGCATGCGTTCGCCGCGGGCGGCAATGCCCCGGCGCTCATCGTAGCCGATATGATGAATGACATAGTCGCAGCCCAAATCCTCGAGCCTGCGGGCCGCAGCCACCATATCGGGACAGCCCAGGTTGTCACCCATCACTTTGACGCCGAAGTCGCGGCCGGCTTTCACGACACAGCGAATGGTCTCTTCATGTGCCCGGGCCATGACGACCACATGCGTGGCCCCGGCGCCGGCCATCATTTCAGCTTCCAGATAGCCGCCGTCCATGGTCTTGAGGTCTGCCACAATGGGCACCCCTGGGAAGGCCTCCCGCAGGCGGCGCACCCCATGCAGGCCTTCGGCCAGGATAAGGGGGGTGCCGGCCTCCAGCCAGTCGACCCCGGCGCGCATAGCCAAAGCAGCCGTAGACAGCGCTTCTTCAATGCCGGTCAGGTCCAGAGATATCTGTACGATGGGTTTCATGAGCGACAAGGGTTTAAAAGGGGGGCCGGTCAGTCCGGAAGGGGCATGACCTGAATATCCTTGTAATAGACGACACTGTGGGGATCATGTGCCTGCAGCGCAAAAGTGCCGCTGGACAATATCCGCCCAGGGTGGCCCGGCGGGGGCTTGGCTCCTTCGGGTTCGGTATATTCGACGATCGTCTTGCCGTTGATCTTGGTCGTGATCTGCTTACCTTCTACCCGGATCTCCATGGTAAACCACTCGTCATCTTTGACATATACCTCGCGGACATCCTTGATGTCGTACAGGCCGGCCGTACGCTTCCAGTCGGTGTGCGAGTTGTTCACCTGCACTTCAAAGCCGTTGTCGGGAAATCCGTTTTGCTGAAAACGCGTGTGGAAATAGATGCCGGAATTGGAGCCGGGTTCCGTCTTCACCTGGGCCTTAAACACGAAGTTCTTAAATTCATGATTTTTGACCGGCCCCTCATAGAACAGGTGGGAGGTCGGGCCGGCGACTTTAATCGTGCCGTCCTGCACGCTGAAAGAGCCGGGCTTTCCGCTGGCCTTCCAGCCATCCAGGGTCTTGCCGTCAAAAAGGCTAATCCATCCGCTCCCTCCCGAGCGGGCCTTATGGGTACCGGAACAGGCGCCCAGCAGGAGGAGGGCTCCACAAAACAGAAAGTATTTCTTCATAATATCAACTTTTGACATATCTACTGGGGAGGATCGATCCTGGGAGTTGAGCCAAAGTCCTTCCGCCGGAAAACGGCGGAACAAAATAGAAAGAATATTTCAAATCTTACAATTTGTTTGGAAAAGCGGACGTTCGTAAGGGAAGGCGGAGGATTGTGGGTGCAAATATGCATATAGATTGGTTTCAATACTTGTAAAATATAATCTATATTTGACGCCTGTATAGAGCCTTTTT
The DNA here is from genome assembly GCA_966252445.1 of uncultured Chitinophagaceae bacterium. Classification (GTDB taxonomy): domain Bacteria; phylum Bacteroidota; class Bacteroidia; order Chitinophagales; family Chitinophagaceae; genus CBINPH01. Next base: position 10,434 of record CBINPH010000032.1, read on the forward strand.
TGCACTGATTCCTATGAAAAATTCCTGGCTGCTACTGCTATTGCGGAAAAGGACCTTTCAAATCGCCATGCAGGTGCCCCTGTGTATTTGCTTCGTCTTAGCGGGGCAAAAAAGCCATGGACAACTTAAAGCTAATTTTACCGCCGACACCGTAAAAGGTTGTGCACCAATGGTTGTGCATTTTACCGACCAGTCCACGGGCAACCCCAACAGTTGGCTGTGGGACTTCGGAGACGGGAGTACTCCCGTGAATTTTCCCAACCCTGTGGCGGTCTATTCAAAGCCGGGAGTCTATACAGTAACCCTTACGGTAGGCGATGGGGTGACCACCAATACACTTCAGCGAACTTCCTATATCACCGTCAGCGATACCCCAAAAGTGGAGTTTCTGGTGAGCCCCAGCTCGGGATGTTATCCGTTGATGGTCAACTTCAAGGATGGAAGCAATCCCGGGTCGGGCAGCATCGTGAATTGGGACTGGGACTTCGGCGACGGTGTCGTGGGCCACGACCCCAACCCTGCTCATCTTTACGATTCGGCCGGCAACTTCAACGTCACGCTTTCCGTCGAAAACACGGCCGGCTGTATCCGGGCGGTCACCCAGCAGAACGCCGTGGTAACGAACGAAGGGGTCAGTGTGGACTTCTCTGCAGACCAAACGGTATCATGCTCGGCGCCGTTTACCGTGTCCTTTACGGCCACCACGACGAGCACACAGCCGGTGAATTACCTGTGGGATTTCGGCGACGGCAATACCGCCCCTGGAAAGACCGTTAGCCACACCTATGCCCAGAATGGCGCATTTAGCGTAAAGCTGATCGCCAGCACGGCCGGCGGGTGCCCCGATACGGTCTTCAAAGAAAACTACATCCACATCAATTCATTCACCAGTGATTTTGCGCTCCCGGAAGGTTGCGCCAAAGTGCCGTTATCCTTCAAGAACACCAGCGCTCCCCTTCCCCCGTCCGCCGTTTGGGACTTTGGAGACGGCACGCCGGCAGTCAGCGGCGTCGATGCCACCCATACCTACAACGCAGCCGGCACATACAACATCAAACTCACCAACAATTTTCCGGGATGCCCGCAGACGGTCACGAAAACCTTGACCACATTCCCTTCCGCCCAGGCGGCCTTTTCGGCGGACAACCAGACTTTCTGTGCTGCGCCGGCAACTGTATCGTTCCAGGACAATTCACAGGGTGCCACGAAATGGAGCTGGAACTTTGGTGATGGCAAAACATCCACCAGCCAGAACCCCAAGCATGTATATCAGACGGCAGGCGCTTTTGACGTCACCCTGGTCGTATCCAATGCCAACGGCTGTACAGATACCTTGACAAAAAAAGCTTATATCCATGTATACGATCCCCAGGTGCAGTTTACCGCACCTGCGGTAACGGGTTGTATTCCCTTTACCACCCAATTCCAAAGCAGTGTGCAAAGCAGTTCGCCGATACAGAGTTATCAGTGGACCTTTGGGGACGGGGCCACGTCGACCCAGGCCAATCCATCCCATCAATTTACCACCGAAGGCAATTTCGACGTCCAGCTCATCGTCACCTTGGCATCCGGATGCAAAGACACCATTAGCCGGAAAGATTTTATCCGCACCGGAAAGCCGGTGACCGTGGCTTTCGATGCCACACCGCGGACGGGATGCCTGGAGACGCCCATCCAGTTTACCAATCAGTCGCAACCCAAAGGGTTGGCCTGGACATGGAATTTCCCGCAGGACAACAGCACGGAATCGACCGAAAATCCCCTTCACCATTTTCACACACTCGGCACGCATGATGTGACCTTAACGGTCAACAACAACGGATGCGAGATGTCGCTGACCAAACAGGATTTCATTACCATTAAAGCCCCCAAAGCATCCTTTACGGCTACGCGGTCCTGCACGGATCATTTCACGATCCAGTTTACGGATGCGTCACAGTCTGCACAAACGTGGGAATGGAATTTTGGGGACAATACCACATTCATCGGCCCCAACCCGCCCGCGCACCGCTTCACGCATACGGGCCTGTTTGATGTCGTCATCAAGGTTAAGAATGGAGATTGCATGTCTTCCGATACGATGCACGTCAATATTATCGATGAGCATCCCGTCTTACAAGTCCCCACGGCCCCCGCATGCCATGGAGACTCCATGACGCTCAGCGTCACGGGCATTACCGATCCCGGACTCCTCAAGGCCTATCAATGGGACCTGGGGGACGGGCAAGTTATCAACACCAATGTCCCTGAGGTCCGTGTCGCCTACCCCAAGAGCGGAACCTATAGTGCGCAGGTAACGGTTACGGATCTAAATGGCTGTAAAACGGCATCGCCAGCCGCTCAGATCAGTATCCGGGGTCCCAAAGCCGCGTTCACCATGCCGGCCAATACGGCTTGCCCGGGGGCCACGATAAATTTTCAGGACGAATCCACGGTCAACCCGGAGAACGCGGCCATTACGCAATGGGCCTGGGACTTCGGCGACGGCCAGGGTGATACGACCACCTCAAGTCATCCCTTCAGCCACACGTATCAGACCGGAGGGAAATATACGATCCACCTGAAGGTAACAGACGCCAACGGATGCTCGGACGACACCTCTGCCGTAAACGCGGTGAGCATTTTCGCGGCCCATGCGAACTTCTCCACGCCGGACACTATGGTATGCCCTGGCGCCCCGGTGCACTGGAACAATACCTCCACCGGCAGCGGACTAACCTACGCCTGGGATTTTGGGGACAACACCTCCAGCGCTGACCGGGTCCCCGCCAAATCATATGCCGATGAAGGGATCTTCAGCGTGTCCCTGAAAATCTCGACCAGCGACGGCTGCCAGGACGACACCACCATCTTGAATTACATCCGTGTAGGCCGCCCCCAACCCAAAATGAAGTACAGCGACAATGCCGCCACCTGCCCGCCATTCACCGTCACGGTGGTCAACGAATCCCTGAATTACCGGCGTATCTTCTGGGACGTTGGCGACGGCACCACCTCTACGCTGGACAGCGCCCAGCATATCTACAATATTCCCGGCAACTATCGCCTGCGCATGCTGGTGTATGGCTTTAGCGGAGATTGCATAGACTCCATCATCAAGCCTGTTTTTGTGGCGGGTCCTTACGGGCAGGCCTTCATCGACGACAGCGCGGGATGCAGCCCCCTGGGCGTCCGGTTTTCCGCCAATGCCGTCAATGCGGTTTCCTATCGCTGGATTTTCGGAGACGGGTCCCAGTCGCAGGATTCCCCAGATGACGCCGCGACCCATACCTATACGCAGAAAGGCCGCTTCCAGCCCACGCTGTTATTGACGGACGACAGGGGATGTACCGTTCCCATTTTGGCCAAGAACAGCGTAACCGTAGATTCCATAGGGACCAAGGCGACTTTCTCCTGGCCGGAAATCTGTGATTCCAATTACGTCCAGTTTGGCACGGAAGGCACTATTTTTTCGGTGGACGTTTTGCACGAGACCGCCACCTACCATTGGGATTTCGGATATCCCGGCTCCGGCGACGTGTCGACCGAGGTGCATCCCGTATTCCGATATCCCCAGGCGGGAGATTACCAGGCCTGGGTACGCATCAATACAGCTTACGGCTGTACCGCTACGGATTCGGTGGACGTTCATATACCGGATTCCCTGAGCATGCAGTTGCAGGTCACCGGGGATACCGGCGTCTGCCGGGGCACTCCCGTCCAACTATCGGTCAGCGGCGGTGAGACCTACACCTGGAGTCCGGGCCTTGGGCTGAGCGACCCCAGCAGCGACCGGCCCGTGGCCACCCCGGATTCCAGCACCACGTACCAGGTCATTGGAAACAGCAAGGGCAATTGTCAGTCAGATACCGCGATGGTGCATGTGGATATTTATCCCATCCCGGAGGTGAATGCCGGGGAAGACCAAACGGCACCTACGGGTTCGGTCATTGATCTGCAGGCATCGGGGAGCGCAGATATTGTGAACTGGGACTGGACGCCGCCGGATTATCTGAGCTGTACACATTGTGCGAATCCAAGCAGCACGCCGCGGCAGCCGATCACCTACACCGTCACGGGAACAAACGGCTACGGCTGCTCGGACTCTGACCAGGTCAAGGTCATCCTGGTCTGCAACGAAGGCGCCGTGTATATACCCAACACCTTCACGCCCAACAGCGACGGGCAAAACGACTATTTCTATCCGAGAGGTCGTGGTGTTCAGCAGGTGGTCTACTTCCGGATTTACAACCGCTGGGGACAGTTGATTTATGAACGCAACAACTTCCAGCTCAATGACAAAGCCGGAGGATGGGATGGCACTTTCAAAGGCCGTAAGCTGCTGCCCGACGTTTTCATGTATTCGGTGTCGATGATTTGCGACAACAATGAGGTCTTCCAGGTCAAGGGGAATATAACCCTCCTTCGATAAGCCGAAGCGCCCCCTGTCCGGCGAGTTTTCCACAAGAAGCGGAGGTCTATTTTTTTGCCTTTTCTGATTGCGTAATTTTCGGCAATTTCGTGGGGCAAAACGGCCATATGCTTCAGCGCCTTTTTATACAGAATTACGCGATCATCGAGGAACTGGACATCCGCTTCACCGGGAACCTGAATATCATTACGGGGGAGACCGGCGCCGGCAAATCCATTCTCCTGGGCGCGCTCT
>CBINPH010000033.1:0-14960 GCA_966252445.1 uncultured Chitinophagaceae bacterium
GCGCCTGTACCGGGAAACGGTGCGCTGTCATCTGCCCCAGCAGGAAAAATATTCCGACATCCTCTTCCTGAACAAGCGAGGCGCCCCCCTGAGCAGGGTCATGATCTTCTACATCGTCAAGGACCTGGCCCGAAAGGCGGGCATCAGCAAGAACATCTCCCCCCACACCTTTCGGCATTCTTTCGCCACTCACCTCATCGAGGGGGGAGCCGACCTGCGCGCCGTACAACAAATGCTGGGCCATGAAAGCATCACGACCACGGAAATCTATACCCATATCGACCGGGAATACCTGCGGGACACGCTGATGCGCTTCCACCCCGGCTATCGTCGCTGAGATGCGGTGCAGACCCCGCCTTCAAGGTTTCCAGCGCAAGGAGGCAAAGACAATCTCTTTGTAATCATCCCGTTCATACAGCACACCCAGGCGCCGGCGGCCGGTAGACACCATGTCGGCATAGGCGGTGCTGACCGAATCCGCTTCCAGGGCATATGCCCTGTGCCAGTGCCGGCCGCCATCCCTACTGATGCGTACCGTCAGGCGGCGGCGATGGAGCGTATCCGCGTTGTTGCAGAAGGCCAGCATGGTCCTGCCACGGCCGGGCAGGCGCAGGAGGCTGCCCTCGCAGACCGGATCCGGCAGTTGCCGGTCATAGTAGGCTGTATCCCAATGCACGCCGCCGTCACCGCTGAGGGCCACGATGCGGCAGCGCGGGCGGCCGGCCTGGTTGCGGATGTTCATCATGAGCCTCCCATTGTCCAGGGGTGCGGCCGTAGCTTCATTGCTGCCGGGCAGCTCCACAGTCTGGCTCAGGTGAAAGCTGCGGCCATGGTCATCGCTGTAAAATCCGTGGGCGCGGTAGTCCCCGGCCTCTGCCCGGGGATCTCCATCGGAATGGTTCGCCGCCACATACAGGCGCCCGCGGTAAGGGCCGTCATTGAACTGGAGCGCATGACCCGGCGTATTGGCATAGGTGCGCCAGCCGGGCAGCTTTACCGCAGCGGTGATCTCGACCGGGTCGGACCAGGAGCGGCCGCCGTCCGCCGAGGCGGTGAACCATACCCTGCGCCGGCCCATGCCGCGGCGGATATCCCCTTCGGGACGGTTACCCGTATTGAAAAACAACAGCACCCGGCCTTGCGGGTAGGCGGGGTCGGTCAGGTCCAGCACGGGGGCCGGGTTCCCGGCCTGCAGGGTATCGCGGTCGACCACTACCTGCAGCGGCGACCAGGTGCGTCCCAGGTCCTCACTGGTTTTCAGGACAATATCTACATCCCCAAAATCGGCGCTGCCCGCTACCCGCCCCTCGGCAAAAGCCAGGAGCCGCTGCCCGGGCAGCCGGATGATGGCCGGAATACGATAACTGCTGTATCCGTCGGTTCCGGCGGCAAAAACCTGCACCGGCCCCGGCTGGCCCCAGGCGCCCTGGTGGAAAACCAGCATGCTGCAGAGGCCCCAGATCAGCCCTCGTGTATGTTTGCTCATATGATCTCTGTTGTACCGGAACGAAAGTCGCACAAAAACCTGAGAGGCGGGCTGTGCGTGGGGGGTGCAACGGGCCCTTCCCGGGGGCGCCGGGACAGTTTCAAGCATCCTCACGGGCCGAACCGGCCTTTTTTCGGAAAATACCCGATAACTTCGCTGTGGCTTTCCGTAACCTGTCTATCTTTTGCAAAACCATGGAATCACCGATGCCTGCGCCTTTTGATCTGTTCCCGGCCCTGGACCCGGGGGACAGTCCCAGCCTGGTGGACCAGGTGGAAATCAAAATGGTTCGCTTCCTCCTGGACAATCATTTCAAGCCTGGTGATGCCATTCCCAAAGAAATGGACCTGGCCGACTCCCTGGGGGTCAGCCGCACGGTGGTCAGGGAGGCGCTCCTTCGCCTGCGCATGACCGGCCTGATCGAGTCCCGGAAAAAGCGCGGCGCTATCCTGACCAACCCGGATTTGCTGTCCCTGCTCCAGAAGACGCTGTATCCCACCATGATGGACGAACACACGTTGCGGGACATCTTCGAGCTGAGGCTCATCATGGAAATCGGTATGGCGGATCTCATCCTGCGGCGCATACGGCCCGAAGACCTGGACATCCTGGAAGACATCGTCCGTGATGAACCGGCGAGCACGGCGCAGCATCTTTTCGATGCGGCCCAGGAGATCAGGTTTCACGGCAAGCTGTACGAGATCACCGGCAACGACACCCTTAAACGCTTCCAGCAGATGCTGCTGCCGGTATTCCAGTATGTGCATGAGAGCGGCATCCTCGCCAAAAAGATCCGCGTCAAGGACTATATCTCCCACAGGGGTATCCTGGACGTGATCCGCCGCGACGACCCGCGGGCGCTCCGGGACGCCATGCGCAGCCATTTCGAAAACCATTTCCAACGCTTGTTCTGAGCGAGAACCACTCTTCACTGGGAAGGGCATAACCGCACTTTTTTTCTTTTCCGTCAAGGCAAAAAATCCTATGTTTGGATACTAAACCGTTCAATATGAAAAAGACGCTCTTGACTGCTTCACTGCTCTTGTCCTGCATGTCCCTCGCACTGGCCCAGGGCGGACCTAAAAAACCGGCGGCCAGCCCCCGGCAAGTGGTCGTGCAGGACTTTGCCACCTCGAAGATCACCATCGATTATTCCCGCCCCGGCGTGAAGGGCCGGACCATTTTCGGCGACCACGAAGCCTACGGGAAAGTCTGGCGCACGGGCGCCAATGCGGTGACGACCATAGACTTCGGGCAGGATGTACAGTTGGAGGGTCATCCGGTGAAGGCCGGCAAATATGCCCTGTTTACCATACCCACGGCATCCAGCTGGACCATCATCCTCAATAAGGACGTACAGAATTGGGGCACCTAGTATAAAAAAGAAGACGATGTCCTGCGTTTCGAAGTGCCCTCCTACCCCATGCCTTTCAAGGTAGAAACCCTGACCATCAACCTGGACAGCCTGCGGGACAACTCGGCGATCCTTTACATCATCTGGGAGAATACCTACGTACCGATCCACCTGACCACCTCCGGCGGAACGGCTTCGCAGGCTCCCTCCGCGGCACCCCTGTCCCGCGAGCGCTTATGGGCTGCCCGGGCCGTTCCTCCGGGAGACCGCTAAGACCCAACGCTTGCCCGCTTCCTCCCGGAAGCCACCCATACGATTCCATCCGGGCTTTTGGCCCGGATTTTTTTTGCGGCATACGGCACAGGGTCCGTCGTCAAGAGGCTTCTCCGGTATGCACCCCTGAAACGTCCATGGGCCGGCACCCCAATTGACCGTGGTGGCCGCGCATATGCGGATAAGTAGCTGAGTGACAAGAATTCCGCGTCGAACAGGAGACCCTGGTCTCCGGACTATATGGTAGGGCGGCCCGGCGTGCGGGCCCGCAAACCGGACACCTGCCCGGGGGTATTTCTTCGCGAACCGAAAATCAGGTATTTCTACGCTTGTCCCGGACAAGCAGCCATAGTATCTTTGGATCACCAAAACGGGCAGGTAATCGCAGTTAACCCCGACGAGTATGCTCCGCGATGACCCTCCTGCCATCTACCGCCCGCTGTAAGCTTTCCGGTGAGCCCTGCCTGACGAGGCGGGGCCGGGACAGAGAGATTCCTATGGCCAGCCCGCCATACAAAACCGTTTCTCCTTCATGAGAACCCTGATCAAAGTCCTGTAAGGACGGTCATCCTCTCCGTGTTCACCAGCCCCCTGTGTCGCCCGGCTACCGCGACAGGGAGGAGTTGTCATACCCCAGTTTATTGTTAACCCCAAAACATCCGTCATGGAAAAAACACCATCCATCATCTCGTTGCCCGTGCGCTTCGAGACACCTCCCGAAAAAGACATCCCCTTGTCTGCATTCCTGTTCCACCGCAATGGAAGCTTCATCCAGGAAGCTCCGGTGACCAAGGAACAGGCCGAATTCAAAAACCCCGGGGCGGATCCGCGGGAGCTTCGCGTATTCGTTGCACCGGCCCGGGAGCAAGGCGCCCCTCCGCCCACCCGTCCCGAGGACCTGGAGCCCCTCAAACCCTATGAGGCCATCCTGAGCAGGGAAGCCCGGGGAGCCCTGACCATACTGCCCATCCCCTCGGCCATTTCCCGTTGGTGGCTGCGCTGTTCCTGCAGAGTCACCGGCCAGATATCCAAATGGTTCCGGATCAACGACAGCTGGCAGGACCGCCCCATCTGCCAGGCCCGTGTCCATATCTGTGACATTGATGCGATTTGGTACTGGATCTACCGCATCCCCGACCATGTTATTTTAAAGGTGCCGGAGCTGGTGTTGGAACCGCAGCGGGTACCCCCCATTCCCATCCCGGATCCCGGCCCGCTTCGGGAGATCGGCCTGGGACAGGCCGGCGCCGGAGAGCCCGTCGCCTTTCAGACACGCTCCCTGGAGGTGCAGAAGGCTGATGCCGGCCAGCAGCTGCCCGTCCTCAGCGAGGACATCCAAAAGCAGCTCCGTTCAGGCAACGTGGATCTCATCCGGGAAACCGTGGCCACCCATTTTCAGCTCTTCCACCCGTATTTCTGCCTCTACCCCTGGTGGTGGCCGCATTTTTACCATTGCGATGAGATTGCCGTGACCTATACGGATCTCAACGGGCGCTTTGACAAACTGGTGCGGTATCCCTGTCATGGCGATCATCCCGATATCTATATCTGGGTGGAGTGCATGATCGACGGCGTCTGGACCACCGTATACCGGCCCTCCATCCCCTGCCATACCCATTGGAACTATGCCTGTGGCACGGACATCCGGATCCACATCACCGACGAGCGGGTGCACTGGGGCTGCAACGAGATCCTCCCCGGACAAGCCATCTGGATAAAGACCGTAGGCCAGGGAGCCAGCGTATCCCATATCCGCCAGTCGCATCAATGGCAGGCCCCGCCGGACCAGGCCGTGGCCTATGACCGCATCGGGCTGACGGATGCGCCGGCGATCTATGACCCCGCCTACCTGCCCACCAGCCCCGGCGACTACAAGCGGCCCTTCGGGGGACGGCTCACCTTCCTGCTGCAGTTCAGCAGCGGGCTGCCTGCGGCCAACATCTACCACTACCGCTGGCGCTACCGCAAAGTCGCCCATGCAGACCTGAGCCCGGCGGTGGACACCCTGCATATCCTCAACAACCCGGTATTCAAAAGCTACACGTTTGAATATCTGGACAGCATGAACGTGACCCATTTCGGCTCCAACAGCGTCAAGCTGGGGCCCTTCACGGTGGGCACCCAGGAGGACTTGTTCATCATCCCGCCTACCGATCCTTCCATGCCGCCCTTCAGCGTGCCGGAGGCCAGCAGCTTCTGGGATCAGAACACCTACAGCGTCAACTTCGACTCCGAAAGCCTGTCCGACGGGCTGTATGAATTCCGGCTGGAGCTGTTCGACCAGGGCGGCAACCCCGTGGTCAACGTGGCAAAGACCCTGTTCCAGGTCCCCGATTTCTCCACCTTCAGCCCCAGTGTCAATGCCCCGGACAGCCTGCTTCTGGGTCCCACCGCCACCACGGCCGACGGTTACCGCATGCTGATGCGCATAGAAAACGGTCAATGCAGTGCGAACATCTACACCATCCAGGTGAACGGCGTGTCTTCGTCCTCGAATTGTTGCGGCTTCGTGGATTACAAGCCCGGCAACGCTGAAGGGGCCATCGGCCTGTCGTTCCTGGCCGCACAGCCCAACCAGTTCGCCGTATTCAGTTTCGGCGTGCAGCGGGGCACCTGTTATGATCCCGTCATGTCGGCGGCCACCCGCGCCCAGGGCATGGTCATCGACAGTGCCGGCGGCTACCTCCGGAACAGCGCCAGCATTTACCGGAAAACCTTTACCCCGGCACAGCTGCTGGGCAGCTGCTATGACGGCGGCACCGGCAAGGCCGCCTTTGCAGAGAGCCTGCATGTGGCCGCCATGGCGACGGACGGCACGTACCGCCTCAAAGGCAAGGACGCATCACAGCTGGCGGCCTTCGCCCTGGAGCCCTGAAAACCCGGACGGCGGAACGCCCTTCCGCCGTCCTTTCTTCTAAACCTGGATATTCCATGCTTGCTTCACCTCAAATAAACGCCATGAAACCAATCAAGATGCTTTGCGGCCTGACTGCGCTGTCGCTGGCCTTTCTCGGCAGCTGCTGCAATCCGGAGATCATCGGCAATGTGCCCAACACCTTGCATGCCCAGCAGACCAACAACTGGTGCTGGGCCGCTACCACCCAGATGCTGGCCCAGCATTTCGGGATCAGCGTCAACCAATGCGACCTGGCCAATCACCGCCTGGGGCGCAACGATTGCTGTACGGGCGACTGCCCCAAAAACGCCAACTGCAACAAACCGGGCTGGCTGGAGCTGGACTTTGTAGGGCTGACCTTCAGCGAGAGCGCCACGGCCCTGAGCTGGGATCAGCTGAAACGGCAGATCTTTTGCAGTAAAAAACCCATGGGTTATGCCTACGGCACCCCCGGCGTGGTGGGTCATGTCCTGGTCATTAAAGGCTATGTCACCGTGGGGGGCACCAACTACCTGGTCCTGAATGACCCCTGGTCGCCCTGCAACGGCAGCGAACGGCTGATCACCTATAACGAATATGCCGACCCCAGCGGCACGGCCACACATTGGGATACTTTCTACAACCTGGCCAAAAAGTAACCTCTAAAACCCCAGACCATGAAAAAATCCATGATAGTCCTCTGTGCGGGATTGAGTATCTTGCTTTTTCTGCAAGGCGCCTGCACCCATGACTGCGGCCCCGTAGTCGACATGAAAAACGACACCACCCCCAGCACCTTCTCTTCCATGGCCGACGCGGTGGCCAAAGCGCAGACAGACCTCATCGAGGTCGTCCGCAGGGATCAGGGACTCCAGCTGGGCATCGCCGATTCATCCGCCCTGAAGGAAGCCACCGCCGGCACCCCGGTGCGGCGCTTCACCCTGGACTTTGACAAGCTGCTGTCTGCCGACTCGGCCACGACCCTGCGGGGCCTTGTCACGACGGAGGGCAACACCATCGTTCCCCTGGTGCATGAAGGCCGCCTGCTGACGGTAGTCGAACTGGGTCATCGGGGAGACCAGTGGAATGTGGCGGCCCTGGCCGGCAGCGCCCTCGCGGATGATCTGCGAACGGTCATGGCGGCCAGCGCGGACAACGCCGCCCGCGGGGAGATCGCCCTGTATGAAATTCCGAACCTCAGCGCCAAGCTGTTCGCTGTCAGCAGCGCGCAGGGCGAGATGATCTACACCAACTACAACGACTTTTCCCTGCGCCAGGGCGTGCCGGCCCGCGAGCTCATCGGCCTGCTCCGGCAGCACGCCCAGACCTTTCAGAAGGAATTCGGTGATCAGGTAAAGAAACAGCGGCTGGTGGAATGACCGCTGCAGGGCCGCCAGACGCGCTGTGAAAAACCGCTCAGGTCTCTTCCGGGATACGGCCAAACCGCCGGTTCCGGGGAGACCTTTTGTTTGCCGGCGGCCATAGCGCGCATGCCCGCGGCCCATCCGGGCATCAGCCGGCGCTGCGGGAGGAGGATTGCCGGACGATGAGCCGGCCTTCCATGACGATGGTCCTGGGGGGTAGGGGTTCGACGGCGGTCATCTGCTCCAGCAGCAGCTGGGCCGCCGTCTGGCCGATCTCGTGGGTAGGCTGCACCACGCTGGTGAGCGGCGGATCGACGAGCTCAGCCATGATGGAATTGGAGAAACCGGCGACGCCCACATCCTCCGGAATACGGTACCCCGCCTGCTTGAGCCGCTTCATGGCCCCAATGGCCAGGGGGTCGTTGGTGGCAAAGATCGCTTCGGGCAGGCGGCCTTCCCGGATCAGCGTGTCCAAGGCCCGCTCCCCGTCCTCAATGAAAAGACCCGCTTCCATGACCCATCCCTCATGGACGGGCAAGCCATGCTTTTCGAGAGCCCGGAGAAAACCGCGTACCCTGTTTTTCATCAGGGTGAGGTGCCGTGGCCCCGACAGCACGCAGAGGTTCCTGTAACCCTGTTCAATAAGATGCTCGGTAGCAAAGAGGGCCCACTTGTAATCGTTGAATTCCACCCGGGGGACCTGCAGCTGATCGTTGACGCGGTTGAAGAGGACCACAGGAAAGCGGTCCTGCGCCAGCCGCTCGAGGTAAGCCAGGTTTTGCGTTTCCTTGGACAGGGAAATCAGCAAGCCGTCCACCATGTTGTTTTCCATGAAGGCCAGGTTCTTCGTCTCCGTTTCAGCGCATTCGTTGGATTGCATGATGATCACCTGGTATCCCTTCTCGCAGAAAAAATGCTGGATGCCGATGATCACCTCGGGGAAATAGGCATTGATGAACTCCGGGACGATCACCCCTACATTGTATGAATGCTTCTGCAGGAGCTTGCGGGCGATGGGATTGGGTTTATAACCCATTTCCTTGGCCTTCCGGATGATCAGTTCCCTGGTCTCCTTCCGGATGTCGTATTTGTCGTTAAATGCGCGGGAAATAGTGGCCACGGATAAATTCAGGGAACGCGCCAGATCCTTGATGGTCACATGTTGCATGACAGGAAGCAGATTGAGCAAAGAAAAGAAAACGCATGATCATACCAAGGGATGGGACCATTAGGCCACGGGCAAAGCACGCTGAAACCTGTTTCCATCACCGCCTTCTCAAATATAATGCTTTTTCCGGAAACGTTTCCGGAAATTGAAAACGTTCCCGAAAACGTTTCCGAAGATTTATCGGCGCCGAACAGATACAGGCGAAGGGGAGCTCCAGTATTTTAGTGCAGCACCGGCAACCGTCCCTATGCTCAACCTGGACATCCTTACTATTGTCGCTTTTTCGCTGCTCGTCGTGGGCTGCGGGATGGCCTTCTCCGGCGCGGGCAAGGACATGAAGTCCTTCTTTGCAGGCGGCGGCGCCGTACCCTGGTGGATCAGTGGCCTGTCCCTCTTCATGAGTTTTTTCTCCGCCGGGACCTTCGTGGTATGGGGCGCCATCGCTTACCGCTACGGATGGGTAGCGATCGCGATCCAGTGGACCATGAGCATCTCCGGCTTTATCATCGGCTTTGTCGTCGCGCCCCGCTGGCAGCGCACGCGGGTGCTGACCGCCGCGGAGTTCATCACCCGCCGGCTGGGCTACCCTACCCAAAAGATTTACTCGTACCTGTTCCTGACCATATCCATCTTCACCACCGGCGCTTTCCTGTATCCCGTCGCCAAGATCCTCGAAGTATACACCGGTATTCCCGTAGCGTTGACCACCATACTCATCGGCGGGCTCATCCTGCTGTATACCGCCACCGGCGGTATGTGGGCCGTGGTGATCACCGATGTCCTCCAGTTCATTGTCCTGACGGCTGCGGTGCTCATCGTGGTGCCCCTGGCCTTGCAAAGGGTGGGCGGCACCAGCGCCTTTGTGCGACAGGCACCTGCGCACTTCTTCGACCTGTTCAACCAGGAATATTCCCTGGGCTTCCTCATCGCTTTTGGCCTCTACAACCTTTTTTTCCTGAGCGGCAACTGGACCTATGTCCAACGGTATACGACCGTCAAGGACCCCAGGGCAGCCCGAAAAGTGGGCTGGCTTTTCGGGGCGCTCTATGTGGTGAGCCCCGTGATCTGGATGTTGCCGCCCATGATATACCGCCTGATCAACCCCGGGTTGACGGGCCTGGACAACGAAGGGGCTTACCTGCTCATCTGCCAGGAGATCCTGCCCACGGGTATCATGGGGCTGATGCTGGGCGGCATGGTGTTCGCCACCTCCAGCTCCGTCAATACCACGCTGAATATTACGGCCGGGGTGTTCACCAACGACCTCTTCAAGCCCCTGTTCCCGCACAGTTCGCAGAAAAGACTGATCAGGGTGGCCCGGATCACCACCATACTGCTCGGGCTGCTGGCCATCGGCATGGCCCTGCTTGTCCCGTCCATGGGCGGCATCGTGGAAGTCGTGATCAGCCTCGGCGCCCTTACGGGGGCCGCCATCTACCTGCCGCCCCTGTGGGCTCTTTTTTCCCGCCGGCAGACGGGCCGTTCGGTGCTGCTGGTTACCCTGGTCAGCCTGGTGATCAACCTGTTCTTCAAGTTCCTGAGCCCGGCGCTGCTGGGCCTGTCCCTGTCCCGGGGCATGGAGATGATCGTGGGGGTCGCCGTACCCATCCTGCTGCTGGCGCTGCTGGAGGCGACCTATGCGGGCCGGCGGCAGGTGGACCCGGCTTATCTCCGGTACCGGGAAAACGAGCAGGCCCGGGAGGAAGCGACTACGGCCCGACCCGATCCGGAGGAGGAAGCGGGCAACCGCCGGGGAAAACGTATCCTGGCCATCGGAGTGCTGGTCACCGGCCTGCTGCTGACCGCCCTCGGCACCTATGCCCTGCAGCGCACCTGGTATGTTCTGGCCGCAGGCCTGCTGGTCGTCCTGACCGGCCTCGCCATGCTCCTCGGTGCCCGGGCCCCATCGTATACCCATCCTGCACACAAAAGCAAGTCGTATGCTGGTGAAAGACCATAGTTGTACATCGAGGGAACCCCGGCAGCGGCACCTGGAAGCCGACCTGGTCGTCACGGGCGGTGGGATGGCCGGTTGTTGCGCCGCGATCGCAGCGGCCCTGAACGGCCTGCGGGTGATCCTGGTGCAGGACCGCCCCGTATTGGGCGGCAACGCCTCCAGCGAGGTCCGCCTATGGATCCTTGGCGCCACTTCCCATATGGGCAACAACAACCGCTGGGCCAGGGAAGGAGGTATCATTGATGAGATCCTGGTGGAAAACCTGTACCGCAATAAAGAGGGCAACCCCCTGATCCTGGACACCATCCTGCTGGAGAAGGTCACGGCGGAGCCGGGCATCACCCTGCTGCTCAATACCGCGGTGCATGCCCTGGAAAAATCCGCCCCAGACCATATATGCGCCCTGAAGGCCTTCTGCAGCCAGAACTCCACGGCGTATCTGCTGGAGGCCCCGCTTTTTTGCGATGCCTCTGGCGACGGCATCGTCAGCTTCCTGGCCGGCGCCGCCTTCCGCATGGGCGCAGAAAGCCGGGAAGAATTCGACGAAGGGCTGGCCCCGGACAGCGGCTATGGCGAATTGCTGGGCCACTCCATTTACTTCTACAGCAAAAGGGTCGACCAGCCCGTACGCTTTGTCGCGCCGGGCTTCGCCCTCAAGGACATCACCCAGATACCCCGTTACAAGATGCTCAATCCCCAGGACGACGGCTGTCGCCTGTGGTGGATCGAGTACGGGGGACGCAACGATACCGTACACGATTCTGAACTGATCAAGTGGGAGCTGTGGCGCGTGGTCTACGGCGTCTGGGACTACATCAAGAACTCGGGCAACTTCCCCGACGTAGACAACCTCACCCTGGAATGGGTGGGCACCATACCCGGAAAGCGGGAAAGCCGGCGTTTCGAAGGGCTGTACATGCTGACCCAGAAGGACATCATCACACAGCAGGTCTTTGCGGATGCGGTGGCCTACGGCGGCTGGGCCCTGGACCTGCATCCCGCTGACGGCATCTACAGTACGCTGCCCAGCTGCAACCAATGGCACAGCAAGGGGATCTATGCCATCCCCTACCGCTGTTACCTGTGCCGCGACATCGACAACCTGTTCTATGCCGGGCGCATCATCAGCACCACCCATGTGGCCTTCGGGTCCTCCCGGGTCATGGCCACCTGCGCCCATGGCGCGCAGGCGGTCGGGATGGCTGCCGCCCTCTGCAGCCGTCATGGCCTGCGGCCGGCGGACCTGCTCGAGGAATCCTGGATGAGCCGCCTGCAAAACGAGCTCAATAAGAACGGACAGAGCATCCCCGGCCTGCCCATCCGGTATGGCCCCGCAGACCCGAATCATGACATGCGCATCCGGGCCTCCTCTACCGCCACCCTGGATCTCATCCCTTTCGACGGGCCCTGGATGAGCCTCGAAGCCGGGGTCGGGCAGCTGTTCCCCATGCAGCCGTCCGTCCCCTATACCATCACCATTCAGGTGCAGGCCCGGGAAAAAAGCGTGCTGCAGGTCCAGTTGCAGGCCAGCCAGCGCCTGGGCAACTATACGCCGGACCGCCTGCTGGAGTCGCTGGAGGTCCCGGTAGAGCCGGGTGAACATATGCTGACGCTGCCCTTCAGCGTCGCGGTGGAGCAGGCCCAGTACGGTATGCTGTTGCTGCTGCCCAACCCGGCCCTCTCGGTACGGGGCAGCCGCTGGCGGCACAGCGGCCTGGTCTCCGTATTCAACGGGACCAACAAGGCCGTAGGCAACAACGGCTTCCAGGCGCCCCCGCCACACGCCGGCGTAGAGGCATTTCCGTTCTGGTGTCCGGCCCGGAGGCCTGGAGGGCCATCCATAGCCTGGAACGTGGCGCCGGCGCTGGCTCCTTATCATGCCGATCATCTCCGCAACGGCTTCACCCGTCCCTACCTGGGCACCAATGCCTGGGCCGCTGATCCCCGGGATCCGCACCCCTCCCTGGACATCAGCTGGGCAGTTCCCCAAACCATTGGCTCCATCACCCTGTTTTTCGACACCGATTATGACCACCCTATGGAGTCCACCCTGCTGGGTCATCCCGAGTCAAGGATCCCCTTCTGCATCCAGGCTTATCGCATCCTCGACGGAGAAGGACATATCCTGCACGAGACGAGTGATAACCACCAGACGATCAACAGGATCACCCTTGCACCGGCCGTGCAAACAGCCGCTTTACGGATTGAGGTGGAGCATCCCGATCCCTTTATCCCTGCTGCGCTTTTCGAAATCATCATTGCGTAACCACATGCGTCACCCTAGTTAAAATTCCACATTATGAAAAAGTGTACTTCTTTCCTGCTGGTCCTCCTGGGGGTGTGGGGAACGGTATGTGCACAGTCACGCACCGTCACGGGGATCGTCACGGATCCCGCCAACCGCCCGCTTCCCGGTGCCAGCGTGCGGGAACACGGCACGCAGAACGGCGGCACGACCGATGAACAGGGCCGGTTTACCCTGGTGTTGCAGCAGGCGGCCAGCCTGCTGGATGTCTCCTTTGTGGGCTTTGTCAGCACCCAGGTTCAGCCCGCCGCAGAAGGCCTGACCCGCATCCAGCTGAAGCCGGACGCCTCCGGCCTCAATGAGATCGTCGTGGTCGGCTACGGCACCCAGAAAAAGATCGACCTCACGGGCTCGGTGGCCTCCGTCAGCGGGGACGCCCTCGCCAAGCGGCCGGTGATGCGGGCCTCCGCCGCCCTGGAAGGCCTGGCCTCCGGCCTCACCGTCACCCAGACCTCGGGGCAACCCGGCGCGGACGGAGGCACCATGCGCGTCCGCGGCATTGGCACCCTGGGCAACTCCGATCCCCTGGTGCTGATCGATGGCGTCGAGGGCAGCCTCGACGGGGTGGATCCCCACGATATTGAAGACATTTCCGTCCTGAAGGATGCCGCCTCCGCCTCCATTTATGGATCCCGGGCCGCCAACGGCGTGATCCTGGTGACGACCAAAACGGGAAAGGCGGACCGGCTGCGGGTGGAGTACAACGCCTACTTCGGCTGGCAGCGCTTCACCGACCTGCAGGATTTTTCCGACGGATATACCTATATGCAATCTTTGAACCAGGCCTACCTGAACGAGGGGCGCGACCCCTTGTACTCGGAAGAATACCTGCAGGAATACCGGGAGAAATCCAAGACAGACCCCGACCATTTTCCGGATGTGGACTGGCAAAAGGCCGTCTACACAGGCTCGGGCTTCCTGCAGCATCATTATGTGGGCGTGACCGGAGGCAGTGAGCGCCTCCGCGTCATGGGCTCGGTAGCCTACCAGGACCAGCGCGGCGAGGTGCCGGGATACCTGTCCCAGCGCTATTCTTTCCGCCTGAACACCCAAACGAACATCGCCCGCAACTTCCAGGTCCGGTTCAACCTGTCGGGACGGCATTCCCCCACACAGGCGCCCTCAGGGGGCACCGGCACCTACGGGGTGATCTCCGAGGTCATCCGCCAGCCGCCCGTCTTTCCGGCCCGGCTCTCGGACGGGCGCTTCGGCGTAGGCTGGGCGGGGACCAATCCCCTGGCCCGGGCCCTGGACGGCGGCTATGACAACGACACATATGAGAGCTTTCAGGGCACCCTGCAGGCCAATTACCAGCCCTTTGCCGGCATGGACATAGAACTGAACTTCTCGCCCCAGTATTCAGACGTGTTCAGCAAATCTTTTTTCAAGGCGGTGTCCACCTATGAAGCCGACGCCACCAGCCCCTCCTACACCTTTCCCGCCAAGAGCACGCTGACCGAAGCGTATTCCCGTAGCTGGGAGAACACCGCGCACCTGTTGCTCCGTTACCAGAAAACGCTGCAGCAGCATCATGTGGAACTGCTGGGCGGTTATGAACAGATCACCTACCGCAACGACCAGTTCAATGCCTTCCGGGACGACTACCCGCTCCCGGATTACCAGGAGCTGAACTCGGGCTCCGTAGAAAACTGGAAGAATGGCGGCACCGCCTCCGAGTGGGCGCTCCGCTCCTACTTCGGACGGCTGAACTACAACTTTGCGGGGCGCTACCTGTTGAACGCCAACCTGCGCGTCGACGGGTCTTCCCGCTTCGCAGCGGGTAACCGCTACGGCGTCTTCCCGTCTTTTTCGGCCGGATGGCGGCTCTCCGAAGAAGCGTTCCTGCAGGATGTCGGCTGGCTGTCCAACCTCAAGCTGCGGGCTTCCTGGGGAGAGCTGGGCAACCAGCTGATCGGCACCTATCCTTTCGCGTCCGTGGTCAATCTCGGCGTCAACTATGTCCTGGGCGGCGCGCCGGCGACCGGCGCGGCGCAGACGGACATGTCCAACCGGGACATCTCCTGGGAGTCTTCCACCACCAAAGACATCGGCCTGGACCTGGGGCTGCTGCAGGACAGGATATCCTTCTCCTTCGACTATTACGTGCGGAACACCACCGGCATCCTGTTGCAATTGCCCATACCGGCGATCATCGGGCTGGCCAAGCCTTATCAAAAT
>CBINPH010000034.1:0-14622 GCA_966252445.1 uncultured Chitinophagaceae bacterium
AGGATCTGTCACCGCAATTCCAGTTCTTTTTTTTCCGTAGTCAATGGCGAGGATACGGGGCATGGCAGCGGGTTAGAACAAATAAAGGGCGGCAATGACGAAGACAGCAAATATGCAGCTGGCGATCCCGTTAGCGGTCATGAACGCGACGTTGACCCGGCTGAGGTCGTGGGGTTTGACCAGCCGGTGCTGGTATACCAGCATGCCCCCGAAAAGGAGGGCGCCACACCAGTACAGCCAGTGAAAATGGCCGACGACCCCCGCAACGACCACCCACGCCGCAGCCAGGGCATGCAGGAGGGCAGAGACAGCCAGCCCCTGGCGCCGTCCCAACTTGGCCGGGATCGAGTGCAGGGAAAACTGTTGGTCAAAATCATCATCCTGCAGGGCGTAGATGATGTCGAATCCCGCCACCCAGCACAGCACGATGACCGAGAACAGCAACGGCAACAGGGCGAACCGGCCGGCTACAGCGATGTAGGCACCAATGGGGGCCAGTGCCAGGCCCAGGCCCAGCACCAGGTGGCACAGCGCCGTAAAGCGCTTGGTATAGCTGTACCCCAGCACGACCAGCAAAGCCAGAGGCGCCAGGAAAAAGCACAGCCGGTTGATGAACCAGGTGGTGGTGATGAACAACAGGCTGTTGATCAGGACGAACACCAACGCATGACGTTTGCTGATCACCCCCTGGGGGATCTCCCGCATGGATGTCCTGGGATTCAGGCGGTCGTATTTTTCGTCGAGCCAGCGGTTGAAGGCCATCGCCGCGCTGCGGGCGAAGACCATGCAGAGAAGGACCAGGACCAATTGCCGCCAGAGGGGCGCCTGGGGGGTGTCCCTGAGCGCCAGGAAAAAGCCGATCATCGCAAAGGGCATGGCGAAGATCGTATGGCTGAATTTAACCAGTGACAGATATTTTTTAACGGTGACGTAGGGGGTCATAGTCAAGTTTATCGGTTTGGGGTCCCGGCGGAAACCCGCAGTTTCACATAGAGGTCCCAGGCGACAATGCCGGCGCTCACGGCAATGTTGAGGGAGTGTTTCGTGCCCAGCTGGGGGATTTCCACACAGCCGTCGGCCAGCCGCAGGACAGCCTCATCGACGCCCTGCACTTCGTTGCCAAAAACAATGGCCAGGGGATGGTTCGCCGGGGGCTGAAATTCCTGGAGCATAACCGAAGGCTGGGCTTGTTCGGCGGCCCAGATGGCGTATCCCTGCTCGCGGAGTTCGGTGAGCGCATCGGTTGTACGTGCAAAATAACGCCACGGCACCGTCTCGGTCGCCCCCAGGGCCGTTTTGTGGATATCCCGGTGGGGCGGGCGGCCGGTGTACCCGCACAGGTAGAGGCCTTCCAGCAGAAACGCATCCGCCGTACGGAACACAGCGCCCACATTGTGGAGGCTGCGGACATTGTCCAGGACGAGCAGCAGCGGGGTGCGGGGGGCTGCCCTGCACTCGTCCACCGTCTTCCGGTCCAGCTCCGCCGTGCTTCGTTTGCGCATGTTCAACTTTCAGTCTGCAAAAGTACATTATTGTGGATAAGTCTGCCCGTCCCGGGCTGCGGAAACGCACTTGCATTGCTTATTTTTGCCCTTATGGCTAAAGGCAAGGGCACGGAGACCCCGCTGATGCAACAGCACCGGGAAATCAAGCAACGATATCCCGACGCTATCCTGCTGTTCCGTGTCGGGGACTTTTATGAAACCTTCGCTGAGGATGCGGTAGTCGCCTCGGGGGTCCTGGGCATTGTCCTTACCAAGCGTTCCAACGGCGCCGCTTCGAGCGTCGACCTGGCCGGGTTTCCCCATCATGCGCTGGATGCCTATCTGCACAAGCTGGTCAAGGCCGGCTATCGGGTGGCCATCTGCGACCAGCTCGAAGACCCCAAGGTGGCCAAGGGCCTGGTCCGGCGGGGCGTAACCGAGTTGATCACCCCCGGCGTGGCGACCCACGAAAAACTCCTGGACAACAGCGCCAACAACTTCCTGGCGGCCATCCATATGGCCGGAGATGTGTACGGCCTGGCCTTCCTGGACATTTCTACCGGGGAATTCTTTGTGGCGGAGGGTGATCAAGAATATGCTGACAAGCTCCTGCAAAGTTTTCGTCCGGCCGAGATCGTCTTCCAGCGCGGCCGGCAGAAGGAGCTGCGCGCCCTGGTTGACGAACGCCACTTTACTTATGGGCTGGAGGAATGGATCTTTACCGAGGCCTATGCCACACAGACCCTGCTCCGGCATTTCGAGACCCTGTCCCTGAAAGGATTCGGCGTCGAGGGCCTGGCTGCGGCCATCACCGCTGCGGGGGCGGCGCTGCACTACCTGAAGGATACTGAACATCCGCATCTTCAACACATTACGGGCTTACAGCGCATCGACCGCCAGGACTTCCTGTGGATGGACCGGTTCACGATCCGTAACCTGGAGCTCCTGAACAGCGCGGGAGGGGAGGGGCCCAGCCTGCTGCAGGTGCTGGACCATACCGTCACGCCCATGGGGGCCCGCCTGATGAAGCGATGGATCATCTTTCCCCTGCTGGACGCCGCCCGCATCGACGAGCGCCTGGACCTGGTGGAGTACTTCATCCGCGACCCGGAACTGTCGTCGTCCCTCATCGGAGAGCTCCGCGATATCGGCGATATGGAACGGATCGTATCCCGCGTGCCCCTCAAAAAAATTTCCCCGCGCGAGGTGGTGCATCTGGCTGTTGCCCTGCAGGGCGTAGGGCGCATCAGGGCCCTCTGCGAGGCTGGCCAGGATCCCCTGCTGCGGCGTCTGGGGGAGCGTCTGGACCCTTGCCCGGACATCGGGTCGAGGATCTGCAGCACCCTGGTCGACCAGCCGCCCTCCCAGGCCGCCAAGGGCGGACTGATCCGGGATGGGGTGGATGCAGGCCTGGACGAGCTGCGGAACATCGCGCATTCCGGTAAAGAATACTTGCTGCAGCTGCAGCAAAAAGAAGCAGAGCGCACGGGCATTTCCTCCCTCAAAGTGGGATTCAACAATGTTTTCGGCTATTATCTGGAGGTGACCCATACGCACCGCGACAAGGTTCCGTCTGACTGGATACGCAAACAGACCCTCACCCATGCGGAGCGCTACATCACACCCGAGCTGAAGGATTATGAGGAAAAGATCACCGGTGCGGAGGAAAAGATCCTGGCCATAGAGCAGCAAATGTTTGACGCGTTGCTCGAAGCCCTGCAGGCCTATGTGGCACCTATCCAGCGCAATGCCCAGGCGCTTGCGCAGCTGGATTGCCTGAGCTGTTTCGCCCACAATGCCCGGCAATACGGTTATCACCGTCCTGTGCTGGAAGAAGGGAGGCGCCTCCATATCCGGGAAGGCAGGCATCCCGTTATAGAGCGGACCCTGCCCGCCGGCGAAAGCTATGTGGCCAATGATATAACGCTGGATCCCGATAGCCAGCAGGTGATCATCCTGACAGGCCCGAACATGAGCGGTAAATCCGCCCTGCTGCGGCAAACCGCGCTGATCGTCCTGATGGCCCACATGGGCAGTTTTGTGCCCGCCACCGAAGCGGCCATTGGGCTCACCGATAAGGTCTTTACCCGTGTAGGGGCTTCCGACAACATCAGTGGTGGCGAATCCACGTTCATGGTCGAAATGAACGAGACCGCTTCCATCATCAACAACCTGACGCCGCGCAGCCTGATCCTGCTCGATGAGATCGGGCGCGGCACCTCTACGTACGACGGCATCTCGATCGCCTGGAGCATCGTCGAATACCTGCATGAGTACACCCCGCACCGGCCCAAGACCCTTTTTGCCACGCATTATCACGAGCTCAACGAACTGGAGAATCAGCTGGAACGGGTCGCCAACTTCCACATCGCCAACAAAGAAGTGGGCAATAAAGTGATCTTTTTGCGCAAGCTGGCCCCCGGCGGCAGCCGCCACAGCTTTGGCATCCATGTGGCCAAGATGGCGGGGATGCCGCCCGCCCTCATCGATCGAGCAAATGAGATCCTGGCCCATCTCGAAACTACACACCTGGGCGGGCCGGGAGACAAGAAGCCGGTGGCGCCGGCATCGACGGCGAGGGTACAGCTCAGTATTTTCGATGCTCACTCAGAGACCTTTGAACAGATGAGGCAGTTGCTGGAGAACACGGACATCGACCGCCTGACACCCGTCGAAGCCCTGATCAAGCTGAACGAGATCAAGGCTTGCCTCAAATAGGGGCGCCTTACAAACCCTTGGCCCGACTGACGGCGGGGTGGTCCCTGATCCAGAAACGGTAGGGGAGTAGCGCGTCCTCCAGGGCATAAGCCACCCCTACGCGTGTGCCGCTGGCGATCTCCTCCTCCGCCAAAGGCAGGCCTTCCTCGATCCACACCGGGCTGCCCCGCAGCAGGCTCATCCCGGTGTGGGCGGTCTGAATGCCCAGCGCCCGCGTGAGCTTGCCCGGCCCGTTACCCAATTCCATGGTGGCGCCAGGCCGCTGACAACGGCTTTGCATCAGCGCCAGGCCTTCGGCCGGAGCTATGGCCCGGACCAGCACCGCCAGGGGGGTCTCCCGGGGTCCGGCCACCACATTGAACAGGTGAAAAAGACCGTAGCACAGATAAACATAGGCCAGTCCGCCTTCGCCATACATCACCTCCGTGCGGCGGGTGCGGCGGTCGCCATAAGCATGAGAGGCGCGATCGATTATGCCGGCGTATGCCTCGGTTTCCACGATGATGCCGGCGCTGCGGCGCCCATCGAAGGAGGTCACCAATTTTTTGCCCAGGAGCTCCCGGGCAACGGTCACTACATCGTCGCGGAGGTAGAAGGAACGAGAAAGCCTCTTGGCCATTGCAGGGATTTTCGGATATTGATGGATAAAGCCTAATCTTGGGCCGGGGGCAAAAATACCCCTGCGGCCTCAATCAAAAAAACACCATGGACGGATTTACCGGCACCTTATACCTCATTCCTTCCCTGCTCAGCGCCGAAGCGCCGCAGACCCTGCCACCCTATGTCACGGTACAGATCGGCAGCCTGCGGCATTATTTTGTGGAGAATGAACGCAGCGCCAGACGCTTTTTCCGGTTGATGGACCGGGACATCAGCATAGACGACCGGCATTTTCACCTTCTCGCGCCACCCGGCCGGCCTGACCCGGAAAACGAGGCCTTGCTGCGATCGCTGATGGCCAACGGTGATGATGCCGGCCTGGTCAGTGAAGCGGGATATCCCTGTGTGGCCGACCCGGGAAGCGGACTGGTGGCCCTGGCCCACCGCGCCGGTGCGCGGGTGGTGCCCCTGGTGGGTCCGAATGCCATGCTGATGGCCCTGGCCGCCTCCGGCCTCAACGGCCAGCGCTTCCGCTTTTCCGGCTACCTTCCCATTGACAGCAAAGGCCGCGTCAAGGCACTGCTGGACCTGGAAAGAGAGGCCTGGGCCGATGGCAGCACGCAGTTGTTCATGGAAACTCCTTACCGCAACCATGCGCTGCTGAAAGACATTGTGGAGCATTGCCGTCCCCAGACATTGCTCTGCGTGGCCTGTGACCTTACGGCGCCCGGAGAGTATATCCGCACCAGGCCGGTAGGCGAATGGCACAAGGGGGCGCCCGACCTCCATAAGCGACCGGCCGTATTCCTGCTCGGCCGGCCCTGACGGCACCGCCCGTCCCAATTCCTTAGGGAAATCAGGTAAATTTTCTAGCTTTAACGCGACATTCAAAACACCTAAAGCAACGAGCGTATGTTCAGCGAACACAAAAAGAAGATTTTAGCCGGCCTCATGGTCACCGCCCTTGTATCCTTTGGCGCCATGTCCTTTTCCTCCGCGCCGTCTTCGGCGCTGCCGCCAAAGGAAGGACACCATAACCTGAAGGTGCTGCCCAAGGACATTTCCCATGAAGAGCTCATGAAGATCATGCATGATTTCTGCAATGCACTGCACTATCGCTGCGGGGACTGCCATGCGGCAGCGGCGGGCGGAGGGCATGACATGGACTTCGCCTCGGACGCTAATCCCAAAAAGAATGTGGCCCGGCATATGATGAAGATGATGGCCAGAATAAACAAGAAAAATTTCAAGGTCAAGGGCGCTTTTGCTGCGAACTACGTGAACGCCAAATATCCCGTCACCTGTTATACCTGTCACCACGGGAGCGAACATCCTGCCACCTATCCGGACCTTGGCGCCGGCCGGTCCGGAAGGCCGGGTGTTCAGCGTCCTGGCGGCACACCTCCTGCTCACTAATCCCTGGAACATCCGAACCCGACGGATATGTGGAAAAACCTGCTGCTGTTGCTCTCCCTGGCCTGTGTGCTGGCGATCCCCTGTTCCGGTCAGTTGACGGCCGGGATGGCAGCAGGTCCCAGTCTGGCCAACGTCAACGGGGTGGGCTCGGGGAACAACAAAGCGCGGCTTGGCGTTCATGCCGGCGTGCTGGCCATGTATCCCCTGGCTGATCGCTTCCTGTTGCAGGGAGAGCTGCAATATTCCCTGAAAGGGTTTCGGTATCCCCCGCAGGGGTATGCCAGCAGCGGCAGCCTGAGCCTTCATTACCTGGCCCTGCCCCTCATGGGACGCTACCGGCTCAGCGAGCAGGTGGCCATCCTGCTGGGCCCCGAGTTCGGGTATCTCCTGCAAGCGGTAAGCCGCTACGACGGGGAGAATCACGACCTGAAAGAAGGATTCAGGAAATTGGACCTGGGCCTCGATGCCGGGATGGCATTCACGCTCTCTGCCCACTGGGGAGCAGAGGCCCGCTACAGCTATGGCTTTAAAGGGCTTACCGAAGGGGTGGTCACCGATGCCTCCGGCAATGTGGTCGGCCGCGGGAAATTTGGCAGCAACCAGGTGCTGCAGGCCGGAATATTTTATCTGTTTGGCGGGCGCTGAGCGGTTATGCCGGCAGGGCACCCACCATCTTGCGCGGGTCTACCCATTCGTCAAATTCCTCCGCCGTCAGGTAGCCGAGTTTTACCGCCATGGCCTTCAGGGTGGTTCCTTCCTTATGGGCCTTCTGGGCGATCTCTGCAGCCTTGTAGTACCCGATCTTCGGGTTCAGGGCGGTGACCAGCATCAGGGAATTATCCAGGTTGCGGCGGATATTGTCTGCAATAGGCTCGATCCCCACAGCGCATTTGTCCCGGAATGACACGCAGGCCTCACCGATCAGGCGGGCGCTGTGCAGGAAATTATAGATCATCAGGGGCTTGAAGACGTTCAGCTCAAAATGCCCGGTCGCGCCGCCGACATTGATCGCTACATCGTTGCCGAGCACCTGCGCCGCCACCATGGTCAGGGCCTCGCATTGGGTGGGGTTGACCTTTCCGGGCATGATGGAGGACCCCGGTTCGTTGTCGGGGATGCTGATCTCGCCGATGCCACAACGGGGCCCGGACGCCAGCATACGGATGTCGTTGCCGATCTTCATCAGACTCACCGCCACCGTTTTGAGGGCGCCATGCGCTTCCACGATGGCGTCGTGCGCAGCCAGGGACTCAAACTTGTTGGAGGCTGTAACAAAGGGAAGCCCCGTCAGGGCGGCGATGTGTTCGGCGACCTTCGCCGCGTATCCCGGCGGGGTGTTGATGCCGGTGCCGACGGCGGTGCCGCCCAGCGCCAGCTCGGCGAGATGTGGCAGCGTATGGCGGATCGCCTGCAGGCCGTGTTCCAGCTGGGACACATAGCCGCTGATCTCCTGCCCCAGGGTGAGGGGAGTGGCATCCATGAAATGCGTGCGTCCTATCTTGACGACGCCCATAAATGCCCTGGATTTTTCCGCGAGGGTATCCCTGAGTTTTTCCAGGCCCGGGATGGTGGTATCCGCCAGCATTTTGTAGGCGGCTATATGCATCGCCGTGGGAAAAGTGTCGTTGGAGGACTGCGATTTGTTTACGTCATCATTGGGATGCAGCACCTTCTGCTCATCGGTCAGTTTCCCGCCCTGCAGCACATGGCCCCTGTAGGCAATAACCTCGTTGACGTTCATGTTCGACTGGGTGCCGGACCCGGTCTGCCAGACCACCAAAGGGAACTGGTCGTCGAGCTTGCCGGCGAGGATCTCGTCGCAGACACGGGCGATCAGCTCGGCTTTTTCGGCGGGCAGCACGCCGGCCTCCACATTGGTCAGGGCGGCGGCCTTTTTCAGGTAGGCGAAAGCCCGGATGACCTCCGCCGGCATCCGGTTGATGTCCCGGCCGATGTCGAAATTTTCAATGGATCGCTGGGTTTGTGCTCCCCAGCAGGCGTCTGCAGGCACCTGAACTTTGCCCAGCGTATCTTTTTCCGTACGGTATTCCATGAGTCGTTCTCGTTGAGATAGGGGGCGAAATTACGCATTTCCCTGCTTTATACCGGACCTCAAGCCCTGGGATGGCTGGCCACCCAATCGCGGATAAAATCGGCGATGGCATGGGTGTCCGTACCGGGGCTGAACAGGCGGCCCACCCCCAGGGCCAGGAGTTTTTCGGCATCTTCTTCCGGGATGATGCCCCCGCCCGTGAGCAACACCCCTTCCAGTCCCCGTGCTTTCATCAGGCTGATGATGCGCGGAAATATGGTCATGTGTGCCCCGCTGAGTATGCTGATGCCTATGGCATCTACATCTTCCTGCAGAGCAGCATTGACAACCGTTTCCGGGGTCTGGCGCAGTCCGGTATATATCACCTCCATCCCCGCATCCCGCAGGGCCGAGGCGATCACCTTAGCGCCCCGGTCATGGCCGTCGAGGCCCACTTTCGCCACCAAGACGCGAATCGGGCGGGATAAATCTGCTGTCATGGGCGGTAAGATTGGCTGTAAAAATAGGAAGATTTGCGCAGGTTATTCGAGCAAAAGGGCGTCGGCATCATCTGCCAGGCTCAGGTTGACTGTGTCTGTCCCGGCAATCCCGTCCACGCAGCCCCGGACATGTGCCGCATTCAGCAGGACCTTTTCCAGTTGTTTCTCGCGGGCTTTCCAGAGCCGTTCCATGGCGTCCCGTTCTTTTTGGATGCTCTGTTTCATGCTCATGAAGCCTTCGCGGATCGCTTTCCATTGTTCGGAAAACTCATGACCCGTGAGGTAATCGTAGAGCATAGCCATCTTGTCGCCCCGGTTTTCACCGCTTTTCCGCACATCAAAGATCTTCAGCAGGGCATGGCGCAGCAGCAGCGCGACGCCCCGCACTTCTGAAAAATTACAGATGTATACGCCGTCCTTTTCGCCGAAACGGTCCATGTCCTTAGGGAAAGCCTGGGTCACGATCACGGCCATATCAGCGCCCAGTCCCCGCATATCCGACTTGAGTTTTTCGATCCAGTCCAGGGAAAATTCCTTGGTGCGCTTGCTCTCATAGATAATCCGGCCGACCTCTGTCCCGAAACGGTTGCGTACTGTCTGGATGCAGTCCGCGCCACGTGCTCCCTTGCGGACTTCCTCCACCCGGTCAAAGGGAAAGGTCGTCTGGAGGATTTCTTCCAGCCACAGCTCCTGCACTTCCCCCTGCAGCTGCATGCTGCCCTGCTCTGCTTTGCGTCGCATTTCGTCGACCAGTTTCTTCTGGTCGTTGAGCTGCTTTTCCATTTCCCGCATGCGCAATTGATATTCACTTTCTTTGAGTTGTATGCGTTCGTATTCCTCCCGCACCACCTGTTCGCGCAGCCTTTCCCGTTCGGCCAGCAACTGCTTCTGCAGCTGCAGTTCCAGCTCGGCTTCTCTTTCCTGCAGCTCCTTTTCCTTCCGGAGGAATACCAGTTCCTGCTGTCGGGAGGCTCTGAGCTTCTCTTCGTTTTCCACCACGGCTTGCTGCAGGGCGGCCAGTTTCTGCTCATAGTCGCCAGCCACGGAACGGCGAACCTGTTCCTGCAGCTCCTGTTGGATCCGCTGTCTTTCTTTTTCCAGCCTTGTCGTGAACAGCTCGTTCTCCCGCAGCTTTTTCTCCTCGAAGGCCTGCTGCTGGCTCACCAGGGCCTGGCGTTCTGCGGCCAGCTTTTCCATGGACTCCCGTAGGCGTTGTTCGTACTGGCCTTTCAGGGATTTCTCGACATCCTCCGTCAGCACCTCTTCAAGGGCGAAGCGGTGCTGGCAGTTGGGACAGGTGATGTGTGTACTCATGCGCGCTGTTTTTTGTATATTTATGTGTCAGCGGCCAAAGACAAGGCGCTGTTGTAAAATGGTGATCGATGTTGCACATGGAGGTTTGCCAGGGCGATATTACCCGGCTCGCCGTAGATGCCATAGTCAATGCGGCCAACAGTTCCCTGCTGGGTGGTGGTGGCGTCGACGGCGCCATTCACCGCGCCGCCGGACGGGGCCTGGCTGACGAATGCCGTGGCCTCGGCGGATGCCCTACCGGAGAAGCACGCATCACGGGGGCTTATCAACTGCCTGCGCGTCATGTCATCCACACTGTCGGCCCCGTCTGGCATGGCGGCAGCCGTGGTGAAGCAGAACTGTTGAGCGCGTGTTACCGCCACAGCCTTGAGCTGGCGGCCGCCCATGGTCTCGCCTCTCTGGCCTTTCCCGCGATCAGTACGGGGGTATATGGCTATCCTTTTGAGGCGGCCGCCCGGGTGGCCATTGCCGCCGTCCAGGACTTCAGCCGGAACCCCGGCAGCGTAGAGCGTGTGATCTTTATCCTGCATAACGGCCCTGATTTGGAGGCTTTCCGGCAGATTTTCCGGGACATGACCAAAGAAAAGAAAGGGTAGCGCCCCGGTCCGGAAAAAAGCCGCAGTCTTTCCCTATCTTGTGAGCCGCGCCACAGGCCCTGCCCTGCAAAGATAACGGCCCTTGTGCAACCAATCTGCACCGCAGGCCGGCATCTTTCCCGGGCGCCGAACCGAATTGTCAATATGTCCATAGCCATATGCGAATGCCAATCACTCTATGCCTGGGCCTGCTGACCGCCGCAGGTCCCCTGTCCGCACAGACGTTTGTGCCTAATTATGACGAAGCCAAGGTGCCCGTATTCACGCTCCCCGATCCGCTGACCCGGGAGGACGGCAGCAAGGTGACGACCAAAGAACAGTGGCCTGCGCGCCGCGCAGAACTGTATAGCCTCTTTGCGCGGGAAGAATACGGCTATGCTCCCCCATGGAAGGGAAGCATGGATGCCGAGCTTTGGAGCGAAGACCGCCAGGCGCTGGGAGGTATTGCTGTGAGAAAGGAGATCGGACTGACCCTGCATCAGGGGGGTAAAAAGCTTACCATGGCTTTGCTGCTTTACCTGCCCAAAACCGGCGGGCCGGCCCCAGTCTTTCTGGGATACAACTTCCGGGGAAACCAGTCAGTAGACCCGGATCCGGGCATCCGCATCACCCCGTCTTGGGTAAGCGACGACAAGGCCCTTGGCATCACGGGAAACAAAGCGGGAGCGGCCTCTCGCGGCGGCCGCAGCAGCCGCTGGCCCCTGCGTCAGATCCTGTCCCGCGGTTATGGGCTGGCTACCGTCTATTATGGCGATGTGGACCCTGATTTTGACGACGGTTTTCACAACGGCGTGCATCGACTCTTTGATACGCCGCGTGACAGCACGTCTTGGGGCAGCATCGCCGCCTGGGCCTGGGCCCTGTCCCGGGTCATGGACTACCTGGAGAAAGACAAAGGCGTCGACGCCAAACGCGTGTTCGTCTTCGGGCATTCGCGCTTGGGGAAAACAGCCCTATGGGCCGGTGCCTCCGATAATCGCTTTGCCATGGTCATCTCCAATGAATCGGGCTGTGGCGGTGCTGCGCTTTCCAAGCGGGCCTACGGCGAGACCGTGGGACGGATCAACACGGCCTTCCCGCATTGGTTTTGTACCCGGTTCAGGACGTACAACAACCGCGAGAGCGCCTTACCGTTTGACCAGCATGAACTCATCGCCCTTATTGCGCCCCGGCCGGTCTATGTGGCCAGCGCCGAAGGAGACCAGTGGTCGGATCCCAAGGGCGAGTTTTTGGGGGCTTTATATGCGGAACCCGTCTACGCGCTTTTCGGTTATCGCGGGCTGGGCATCTCCGAGATGCCTCCTACGGGGCACCCTGTTGTCGGGGACGTCCTGGCTTATCATATCCGTGAAGGAAAGCATGACATTACCCCTTACGACTGGGCCCAGTACCTCGACTTTGCTGACCGGCACTTTAAGAGCCGCCGCTGACCGGGAGATTCGCCGCGCAGCCTGACATGGGGTCCCTCACCCAGCCGGGTTATTGCCCGCCGCCCAATGCCCGGTACAGCACGACGCTGTTTTCCAGGCGTCCTTCACGGACCTGGGCCAGGTTGAGTTCTGCCTCCAGGGCCTGCTGTTGGGCCGTGATGACCTCCAAATAGGTGGCCATACCACTTTTAAAGAGCAGCTGGGCTTGCTGAACGGCTTTCTGTGTGGTGTTCTTTCGCAGTGTGGCGATCGAGTCCACCTCCCGGAGCCGTTCCTGGCTCACCAATGCGTTTTCCACCTCGCCGGCCGCCTGCAATACCACTTGCCGGAAAGCCGCCACCTCTTCTTCCCGCCGGGCCTTGGCGATCTCCCATTGGCTGCGAAGCTGCCGGTGGCGAAACACCGGTTCGGCAATTCCGCCGGTGACCACGCCGAACAGCGAAGCGGGAATATTGAACCAATCAGAGGCTTTCAGCGCGTTCAGGCCGCCGCTGGCCGTCAGCGTCAGGGCGGGATACAGGTCGGCCTTAGCGATACCCACCTCTGCGTTGGCCTGCACCAGCGCCATTTCCTGCTGCCGCACGTCGGGACGCCGGCTTACCATCTGCGCCGGGATACCTGCGCGCAGCCTGTCCCTGATCTCCAGGCTGGCCAAGGAGCCCTGCCGGTCAATGATGCCGGGGTACCGTCCTGTCAACAGCCGTAGGGCATTCTCCTGCAGTGCCCGCTGCCTTTCCAGCCGGGGGATGATCTCCCGGGTCGATTGTGCTTGAGCCTCGGCCTGTTGTACCGCCAGGTCTGTCACCAGTCCGGCTTCCTGTTCCAGCCGTGTCAGGGCGACCGTACTGTCACTGAGCGCCAGGTTGCGCCTGGCTACCCTGAGCTGTTCATCCAGCATCAGCAAGGTATAGTATCCTGTGGCGATGTCAGCGATCACCCGGGTCCGAACGGCCCGCGTGGCCTGGTAGGTTCCCAGGTAAGCCGCCAGGGCAGCCTCTTTGTTCCTGCGTATCCGTCCCCATATATCCACTTCCCAGGAGAGGGCCGCATATGCGCTGTAATCCTCGATATGATGGCGGCCCAAGGCCGCTGAGATGTTCTGTCCGTTCAGGCTGTTGTCTGAGGGCCTGCTGCTCTGTGCACTGATGCCGGCATCCAGGGTGGGCAAGCCAGCCACACGGCTTTGCTTCACCAGTGCATTTGCTGCATCCAGGCGCTGAAGAGCGGCCTGGAGATCCTGGTTATATGCCAGCCCTGAATCGATAAGGGCCTTGAGCTCCGGCGTCTGGAAAAACGTCTCCCAGGGCAGGTCTGCGATGGTCGTGGTATCCGTCGCCTGTTCGCTGTAGTTTGCGGGAAGGCCCAGGTTTGGTCTTTGATAATCCCTGCCCATGCGGCATCCTGACAGCAGGATGCCGAACAGGAATATGCCAGCGGGCAGGACGAAACGATTTATCTTAGGGTTCATAGCTGTTGTCTATTGTTTTGATGGTTAACCGGGCAGGGTGAGCTCTGGTATGTCATTTTTCCGGTGCAGCCCCATACCGTTTTCCGTGGCGGGGCGGCGGATTTTTTCCTGCAAGTGCTGGAAGATCACGTACAGGACCGGCACAACGAATACGCCCAGGAGCACACCTGTCAGCATGCCGCCCACGGCTCCCGTGCCGATAGACCGGTTGCCGAGCGCTGAAGCTCCCTGGGCCCGGAGCAGCGGTAGCAAGCCCACGATGAAGGCCAGGGAAGTCATGAGGATTGGCCGAAGCCGCTGGCGCGCGGCGCCCGTGGCTGCTGACAGCAGGGACAAGCCTGCCCGCCGGCGTTGGACGGCAAACTCGACAATGAGTATGGCGTTCTTCGCGAGGAGGCCGATCAGCATAATAAGGCCTACCTGCACGTAGATATTGTTCTCAATGCCTGCCAGCCGGATAAATGAAAATACGCCAAAGACGCCCAGCGGTATGGTCAGGATGACCGCCAGGGGAAGCAGATAGCTCTCATATTGGGCTGCCAGCAGGAAGTACACGAAAAGGAGGCTCAGAAGGAAAATGATCACCGTCTGCGACCCCGCATTAATCTCTTCCCTCGTCATGCCTGTCCACTCGTAGGTATAGCCGGCGGGAAGGTACTGGGCAGCCGTTTCTTTGATGGCCCGGATGGCGTCGCCCGTGGTGTAGCCGGGCGTGGGGATACCGTTGATGGCCACCGCGTTGAAAAGGTTGTTCCTGGTGACGGTTTCCGGCCCGTAAACCCTTCTGAGCGAGACTACCGCATTTACGGGAACCATTTCCCCGGAGGCATTCTTCACATATGCGTCATCCAGGCTGGAGGGCCCCGAACGATATGGTACGTCAGCCTGGGCGATCACCCGGTAATATTTGCCGAAGCGGTTAAAGTCCGAGACGAAGCTGCTGCCATAGTAGACCTGCAGGGTCTGCAGGAGATCGGCCACGGACACGCCGAGTTGCTTGGCCTTTTCCTGATCCACGTCGATCATGTATTGGGGGTTGTTCGTATCGAAGGTGGTGAAGGCAT
>CBINPH010000035.1:0-14501 GCA_966252445.1 uncultured Chitinophagaceae bacterium
AGGTTCGGGAGGAAAAAATTATTGTTGGTTGGTTCTGCAGTTATGGGGCTGTGTATGTTGCTGATCGGATATCTGTTTCACGAGGCGAGGCTTGACAATTACCTGGTGTTGATACTTATCCTTGTTTACATAGGCGCGTTTGCATGCACCTGGGGAGCGGTATTGTGGGTGTATGTGGCGGAAATGTTTCCCAATAGGATCAGGGGCCATGCGACCTCATTTGCCGTATTCGGCAATTGGGTATTGAATGCCCTGGTATCGTTTACTTTTCCCCTTTTGCTTTCTGGGTTGGGCGCTGCGGCCACCTTTTTGATGTACGGGTGTGTGAACCTCGCCATGATGTTTTTTGTGCGCAGGTATATTTTTGAAACAAAGAATGTGCCGCTTGAAAGAATCGAAAAGTTATACGCATCGATCTAACCACCTGCCATCACTCGTTGAAAAAATCAACAAAGTGTAGTTCGCCGCTTTCCTGCTTTTCCCGGCTGTGGGAATCCACTCGTCAGGCAGGGCCTGATCAGCCCGTAATCTTTAGCCATGCTGCTTCGCGGAGATGCGGGGACGTTACAGCCGTTTGGATTGCAGATATTTTTTTATTTTTGGCGCTCCTATCCGATTTGTTCCTGTTTCTCTCGTCTATAGACTGAAGGGCCACGGCAGCGTGTTCCGGCTATTTTGGCCATGCCCTCCTGGGTGAACCTTATATGAAAACCAAAACCCAATATCTATGAAAAGCCTACTGTGGCCTGCTGTGCTCCTGTTTAGCCTGTGTCTGGCCTCCTGCTCGAAAAGCGATGACAAACCCCGCGAAAAGGTGCTGTATCAGACCTCTTTTGACAAGGATGACGGACAATGGTCCATAGAAAGTTATGATTCCATTGATGTTTCGTTGAAGGGTGGATTTTATCAGGTTACCAACAGCAGGTCGAATTATCTCTTCGAAGAGCCGGTTGCGGATATCTTTGACAGCGGCGCTGACAGCATCGGTATAGAAGCTAAAATACAAGTGGCCAAACTGGGCGATGCCAAGTTCGGCGGCGGAGGCCTGATGTGGGGATACGGTCCGGGGGAAGAGGTGTATTTTTTTAACGTCTATACGGATGGGTATTTCGAGGTCTTCGGTTATCCCGACGGCTCCTCTTATGAGAGCTATGAGAGCCTTTCGGCGCTGGATGTCATCAAGCCTGCGGGGGCAAACCTGCTGCGCATCACGCTCGTCGACGGGGATCTTCATTTTCTGATCAACGGGAATGAGGTCTTTAGTATGTCCTCGCCGACGAAAGGATTGGACCGGAGCGGCATCAGCACGGAGAGCCATACGATGCTAAAGGCGGATTATTTCAAGGCTTTCCGCCTCCCCTGATCTTTTTCCGGCCCTGGCTGTCTTTCTCGTTTTCTTCGCCGGGGCGGTAGGGGTGGCTGCGTTGGTAGGCAGGTGAAGATTTTTCCATCAGCTGATCTACCATGTTTTTACGCAATCCGCCGTTCTCGGCTTTTAGAATGGTGTTCAAAGACCCTTTTTTGATGCAGTTCCAGAGATAATTGAAGAATGAGCGGTCCTGGTACCTTGTGAACGAATATCCGGTGCTCACGGGTGCCTCTTCCCTGGGAGAGTTTTTCTTGCGCATGAAGAGGTTTGTGACGATGGTACCGAGCCAGCTGGTCTTATAGTTGCCTTTCTGGAGGACTTCCAGGCGTATGCTGTCGTAGAGCATGCGAAAGGTGGTGTAAGCCCGGATATCATCGCCCCTGATGTCAAAGTCCACGCTGTTTATCCGGCCGTGCATGGCTACCCCGGCCAGGGGGACGAGGGTTTGATTAAGGGTCCCTGCGGTGATCCTGCCCAGGCTGCCTTTGACGACGAAGCTGTCGCGGGGGCTGTCCAGGCCGATGCGGAAAAGCGCATGCAAACGGGAAGTATTCATGAAAAGGCTGTGCGCATCTACCACCAGCTCCGGATAGCGGCTTACCCAGGCCGGATCGTTTGTCAGATGTCCGCCCCGGGCTTTGATCGAGCTGAAGACCACTTCGCCGGGAGCCCGGGTGGAAGCCGGGTGCTCTTCATAGGTAATCCGGGTGTTCTCTATAAAAAAGGAGTCGACCCGCACGAGGAAGGGCAGGCTCCGGAAAAAGGCATTGGTCAGCGGCTTTTTGCGGAAAGGCGCCTGGGGCTTCCGGCGGTCCCTGTATACATGAAAGTCTGCATCCCGGATATGCAAAGCCTTGGCCCACGCGGAGACACTATCACCCTGGAAGCCCCAGGAAACCGAGTCCACCTGAACGGCCGGCGCCCGCAATTCGTATCGGTCCTGCTGATACCGAACGGCCTGCTGGAAGCCGCTTTTGGTTTCCAGGGGGAGAAGCCGGACGGAGTCCATGCGAAGGCTGCTTTCCCGGACCTCTGCACGGGCGATATGGATCCTATAGTGGGGATTGCAGTGGTAGGTAATATCCCGGCCTTCAAACGACAGTGTCCGGTAGCGGAAGGGGAAAGGAGAAGCGACGGTCATCGAGTCAGCCATCACCCCATCCAGCTGCAGGGCATAATGCGGCATGGTAAAGACGGCCGTATTCCTGGCAAAGTCCCGTATGCTGAAGGTGCCGTCCTCCAGGTTGATGTGGAGGACCTCGATGCGGTCCAGCACATTCCGCAGGAAAAGGTTCAGCCGCAGGGTGTCTCCCTGTTGCCTTGCGGGATTGTTGACAGCGAGGCCGACAACGGGCCGGACGATCAGCAGGCGGTCAGCCTTCAGCACCTTTTGCAAAAGAAGCTGGCGTAGGCTCAGGCCCGTAAGCAGGAAACGGTCCGCATGCGCCTGGATACCTGCACTGTCCTTCCGGCCTGGAGCGGGGACCACCGTGATGCCATTGATGGCCAGGCGACGTGTCCACAGGGAGATGGAGAAATCGCGGTAGCGTATCTGGTAGGGACGCTCGGGGGAGCGGTTAAGGATATCAGGCAGTGTCTTGTTCAACCAGCGGTGGCCCAGGTAGCCGAGGCCGAACCCCGTGAGCATCACCAGGGCCAGGACGATGGCGGCTATTTTGACAGCTTTTATGGCAATCAGTTTTGTAGAAAGGGCGAGCGGGTATGCTGCCGCATGAAGGTAAGACGCAATCTTCAGGCCAGAACGTCTTCGTTTACCTGATCCGTTCTATCGGAAAGCTGAAATATCGTAACATTGTAGCTTGCAGAAATGATCTGCAATACGGGCACACGAAAAATATGCAATCCATACCTGCTTGGCTGAAAGGGCTTCTGTGGCCCCTGGCTCCCCTGTTCATTTCGGGACATGGGGTCAATCTTCCCCGGTCCCCCGAGCCGGCACCGCCCAACATTATCTTCCTGCTGACCGATGATCAGCGGTGGGATGCGATGGGGATCATGGGGAATCCCACGATCAGAACTCCGCATATGGACAGGCTGGCATCTGCGGGTATCCTTTTTGAGCATGCGTATGTGACCACCTCGATCTGCTGTGTGAGCAGGGCCAGCCTGCTGACCGGCCAGTACGCTTCCCGCCATGGGATCCGGGATTTTGTCACCGACCTGGACACACCGGCCCTGGCTCACACCTATCCGGCCTTGCTGCGGCAACACGGCTATATCATCGGCTTCATAGGAAAGTTCGGTGTGGGGAGGCATTTTCCCGGGCAATTGTTCGATTATTTCGTGGACACGGAAGCAGGCGGCAAAGGCCAACCCGATTATCTCATCAAGGACAGGGCCGGCCATGATGTCCACGATACCGACAGTATAGACCACGCCATGCAGCTGTTTCTGGATCGTTATGGGACCGGTCCCCGACCTTTTTGTCTGTCGGTGAGTTTCAAGGCCCCCCATGAACTTGATGGCCATCCGCCGAGCTATATCGTGCAGGACCGCTTCAAGAGCTATTACCAGGAGGATACCATCCCCCTACCCGTGACGGCCGCTCCCGCATATTGGCAGCAGATGCCGGATTTTTTCCGGACCGACACCAATTTTGCGCGGGCGCGCTGGAAGGGATTGTTCGGAACGCCGGCCCTGTACCAGGAGAACGTAAAGAATTATTACCGTTTGGTCAGCGGTGTAGATGAGGTCCTGGGGCACCTCATGGACCGGTTGCGCACCCTGGGCATAGCCCGCAACACCGTGATCATTTTCATGGGAGACAATGGCTTTTTCCTGGGAGAGCATGGCCTGGAAGGAAAATGGTACGGCTATGAAGAGTCCATCCGCGTTCCTCTCTTTATCTATTCGCCCCGGTTATCCGACAGGGTCCGGCAAATGCGGACACCCAAGATGGCGTTGAATATCGATATCGCACCTACCATTCTGTCTCTGGCAGGAGTGGAGGCCCCTGACCGCATGCAGGGGGTTGACCTCATCGCCTTGGCTGAAGGCCGGGTTCCGGAAAGAAAGGCCTTTTTTTACCAATACCTGTATCTGGGGAGCCCCCGCCTGCCTCAGGTGGAAGGCGTGGTTACACCCACCTGGAAATATATGAATTACATAGAGCATGGCTATGAAGAGCTCTTCGATACCCGCCACGATCCACATGAGACACAGAACCTGGCCAAAGACCCCCGTTACAGCAACCGCATGGCGATCAGGCGCCGCCAGTATGCGGAGCTGAAAAGAAAAAGCTCCTGACCGTCCTCGGTGAACCGACTGCCACGACATATGCCGCGGGTTTGCTGAAGGGCGTGCTTCCCTGGAAATTATTTAGTACATTGTAGCCTGGAGGGGCCCATCAGGGGGCCCGGTCTACACTTTCAATGAATTGTCATGAATACCCGTCGTGATTTCCTTCAAACCATGGCCATGACCGCTGCAGCTTTTCCTTTTTTACCGAGCCTGTCTAGCCAGGATACCCCCCACGTCCATACCCGGAAAGAGCCCGTCCTGCGGGTCGCCATCATGGGGCTGGGCAGTTATGGAACACGGGTAGCGGAGGCTATGCAGGCCTGTACAAGGGCCCGCCTCGTTGGCGTCATCAGCGGTACGCCTTCCAAAGTCAAAGCCTGGCAGGCCAAGTACGGTATCCCGGAAAAGAACTGCTATACGTACGAGAATTTTGATCGCATCAGGGATAACCCCGATATTGATGCCGTTTATGTGATAACCCCCAATGCCCTGCACCATGACGAAGTCATCCGGGTGGCCAGGGCCGGGAAGCACGTCATCAGCGAAAAGCCCATGTCTCTCAATGCCCGGCTGGGCCAGGAGATGGTGGACGCCTGTGAGAAGGCAGGTGTCAAGCTGCTGGTCGGATACCGCATGCATTTTGAACCCAATACCCTGGAGGTGATTCGCATGCGCCGCGAAGGGGCATTCGGGAAGATCATGTTCTTCCAGGGCCAGTGCGGCTTCCACATCGGCGATCCGAGCCAATGGCGGTTGAACAAGGAGCTGGCCGGGGGCGGCGCCCTCATGGATATTGGGATATATGCCATCAATGGTTCACGATATATGATCGGAGAAGATCCGGTGTGGGTGACGGCACAGGAAACCAAGACCGACAAGGTGAAGTTCAAAGAAGGCGTGGACGAGACCATTCAATTTCAACTGGGCTTCCCGGGAGGGGCCGTGGCATCCTGCCTGTCTACCTACAACATGAATTTCCTGGACCGGTTTTACCTTGTGGGGCAAAAAGGGTTCGCCGAAATGCAGCCCTCTACCGGCTATGGTCCCATTAAAGGCCATACCCACAAAGGACCGCTGGACCAGCCCCATGTCACGCACCAGACTGTACAGA
This sequence comes from uncultured Chitinophagaceae bacterium, assembly GCA_966252445.1. Classification (GTDB taxonomy): domain Bacteria; phylum Bacteroidota; class Bacteroidia; order Chitinophagales; family Chitinophagaceae; genus CBINPH01. The sequence continues at coordinate 5,742 of CBINPH010000035.1, forward strand.
TGGAAGCCATGGCAGGGATTATCCTCCATGGAGAAAAGCCTCCTGTGCCTGTGGATGGCCGGGAAGCGGTGAAAGATTTGAAAATTATTGACGCGATCTACAGGGCCGGTCAATCAGGCAAACGCCAAGCCTTATCGCTATCATAATTTCATGAAAATTGCGACGTACAATGTCAATGGGATCAATAGCCGCCTGCCTGTGTTGCTGAGGTGGCTCGAGGAATCCCGTCCCGATATCGCCTGCCTGCAGGAATTAAAGGCACCCCAGGAAAAATTCCCGGAAGCAGCCATCCGCGATGCGGGTTATTACCCATTGTGGCATGGGCAAAAGAGCTGGAATGGCGTGGCCGTACTGTCCAGGGATATCGGTGTAGAGGAGCGTTGTCGTGCGCTTCCCGGCGATCCGGAAGATTTGCATAGCCGCTACCTGGAAGTTAAAGCGAATGATCTGCTTATCGGATGCCTGTATCTCCCCAACGGCAATCCGGCGCCGGGGCCCAAGCTTGACTACAAGCTGCGCTGGATGGAGCGGCTGATCGCTCATGCTGCTGACTTGCTGGCTACGGGCCTGCCGGTGATCCTGGCCGGTGATTTCAATGTCATCCCTACCGACCTGGATGTATACAAACCCGAACGGTGGATCAAAGATGCCTTGTTCCTGCCTGAGGTCCGATCTGCATTTAGCCGCCTGAAGGACCAGGGTTGGACGGATGCCCTGCGCACCTTGTATCCCGAGGAGGTCATCTATACTTTCTGGGATTACTTTCGCAATGCCTATGCACGCAATGCCGGGCTCCGGATCGACCATTTCCTGCTTAGCCCGGCGCTGGCGGGCCGGCTGTCGGCTGCCGGGGTGGATCGTGAAGTCCGGGGCTGGGAAAAAAGCAGCGACCATGCACCCGTTTGGATAGAGATCGCTCCCTCCGGACAAGGTTAAAAGGGGGTATGGGAGTTCCTGAACCTATTTGAAATTCCTTCCACCCGGAAAGATTTCTCCCTGTATGGGTTTCCTGATCGCCCTTTTTTGCGGTGTAACGTCTTCGCCTTTCGCCGTGTCCACCGGAACGGCCTCCTTATGGTCTTTCAGGAGATGGCCTTCCCCTGCATCTTGCAGCCGGCTCAGCAGGGATGACTTATTCCAGCACTGCTTGATGATCACATGGGTAACCCCTTTTTCGCGTTGCAGCCGGCCCTTCACCATAAGCAGGCGGGAGTATACAATCGTTTGGCGAAAACGTTCGAAGATGTCTTTAAAGGCAATGAGGTTGATGCTCCCTGTTTCGTCTTCGATCGTGATAAAGCAGACTCCTGCAGCCGTGCCCGGGCGCTGCCTGACCAATACCAGGCCGGCCACCTGCACCAAAGTGCCGTCCGGGCAATCGGACAGCTCTGCTGCAGACCATACTTTCTCCTCCCGGAGGGCCTGCCGGATAAAGCTGAGGGGGTGCGCCTTCAGGGACAAGGCCATGGTTTGGTAGTCCTGCAAGACATGTTCCCCGGCGGACATGCCGGGCAGGGCTACCGGCCCTTCCGCGGCGCTGGCCGATGGCTGGCCTTTGAACAGACCGGCAGGATGGTCATGGAGGGCTGAGATCTCCCATAAAGCCTGACGACGGTCCAGGCCGATAGAGCGGAACGCATCGGTATGCCCCAGCTTTTCCAGGGTAGCTAAGCTCAGCCCGGCCTCCAGCAAGGCGACCATGGATGTGTATCGTTTATGGCGGCCCGATACCAGCAGGTCCATGTCTTCCTGGCGCAATCCCTTGATCTGGCGGAAGCCGAGCCGTATAGCCCGGTATGGCCCGGCTCCCTCCTCCATGGTATTGTCCCAGCAGGAGTGGTTGATATCCACCGGTTTGACTTCTACGCCGTGCCGGCGTGCATCCATAATGATCTGGGCAGGCTGATAAAATCCCATGGGCATGCTGTTCAGCAATGCGGTGGCAAAGACGTCGGGATGGTGGTATTTGAGCCAGGAAGACACATAGGCCAACAAGGCAAAGCTGACGGCATGGCTCTCCGGGAACCCGTAACTGCCAAAACCTTCCAGCTGCTTGAACACGCGTTGTGCATACGCCGGGTCATACCCGTTGGCCACCATGCCCTCCACCAGCTTTTGTTCATATTGGCTTATTATCCCTTTGGCCTTAAAGGTAGCCATGCTTCTGCGCAACCCGTCCGCTTCCGCAGGGCTAAAGCCGGCTGCTACAATGGCTATTTCCATGGCCTGTTCCTGGAACAGGGGTATGCCCAGGGTGCGGCCGAGGATATCCTCCAGTTCCCTGGAGGGGTATTCCACCGGTTCTTCCCCGTTGCGCCTGCGCAGGTAAGGATGCACCATATCTCCCTGTATGGGCCCTGGCCGCACAATCGCTACCTCTATCACCAGGTCATAGAAACATTCGGGCCGCAGGCGCGGCAGCATGGACATTTGTGCCCGGCTTTCTATCTGGAATACACCGATGGTGTCTGCCCGGCTGATCATGTCGTATACACGGGGATCGTCTTCGGGAATGTTGGCCAGGGTCAGATCCAGTCCATAATGTTGTTTGGCCAGGTCAAAGGCCTTCCGGATGCAGGTCAGCATGCCCAGCGCCAACACATCCACTTTAAGAAAGCCCAGGGCATCAATATCGTCCTTGTTCCATTCGATGGAGGTCCTGTCTTCCATACGGGCATTCAGGATGGGGCAGAGGTCGGACAGTTTGCCCCTGGTGATGACGAATCCTCCCGTATGTTGTCCCAGCTGCCGGGGGAAGCCGGCGAAGGCATCCGTCAGATCCAGGATCTTGGCCAGATGCTTGTCGGCAGGATCAAAGCCGTGTTCGGACAGTTGATTTCCCTTCCGCCATTCATCGCTGAGCTCCCAGATCGAACTGGACAGCCGGTTGATGGCATCCATGGACATGCCCATGACCTTGGCTACATCACGCACGGCACCTTTGCGGTGAAGCTGAATCACCGTGGCGACGATCCCGGCGCGGTCCCGTCCGTACTTGGCATAGATGTACTGGATAACCTCTTCCCGTCGTTCGTGCTCGAAATCCACATCAATGTCGGGGGGCTCATCCCTGGCGTCGGACATGAAGCGGGCGAACAAGAGCTTGAACTTGGCGGGATTGACCGAGGTGATGCCCAGGCAGTAGCAGACAGCGGAGTTGGCAGCGGAGCCCCGTCCCTGGCATAAAATGCCCTGGCTCCGCGCAAAGCGGACAAGATCATAAACGGTCAGGAAATAGGCTGCGTAATTCTTGCGATCGATAAAGGCCAGTTCTTCCCGGATCTGGGGACTGATTTTTTCCAGCTCCTCCTTTTTCAATCGCTTTTCTGCTCCCTGCCAGGTAAGGCGGATCAGCTCTTGCTGCGGTGTACGTCCTTCGCTGGTGATTTCCTCCGGATATTCATATTCCAGGCAATCCAATGAAAACCGGCAGGCCCCGGCCAACGCCTCCGTACGGGAAATGGCCTCTGGATATGCCTGGAACAGGCGTTCCATTTCACCGGCGGATTTGAGATAGCGTTCGGCGTTCAGTCCGAGGCGATAACCGGCATTATAGATCGTGCATTTTTCCCGGATGCAGGTGACCAGGTCCTGCAGCTCGCGGCGTCCAGGGACATGATAATACACGTCGTTGGTAGCGATCATGGCCGGGCCCAGTTGCCGGGAAAGTTCTGCGATGCGGTAGAGCTTCTTGGCGTCATGTCCGTTAAAGCAACAGGAGGCCCCCAGGTAAAGGTTTTCGCCGAACGCCTCCCTGTATTCTGCTATCGCTTGTTTGAAGGTAGGATCAAAGTCAAATGCTTGGTTCAGGCGCGGCGGTGTTACGGCGATGAACAGCATACCGGCAGCATGAGCATAGACATCCTGTTTGTACAGCAGGCATTGGCCTTTTTCCGTACGCAGGTTCCCCAGGGTTAGCAGGCTTGATAAGCGGGCATAGGCTTCTTTGTCCGTGGGGTAGGCAAGCAGGGGCGGGCCGTCCTGCACATGCAGCTGGCAGCCTGTTATGACCCGGATCCCGCACGACCGGGCCGCCGCGTGGGCCCGGACTATGCCGGCGAGTGTATTGTGATCGGTGATGGCCAATTCCCGGTAGCCAAGCACCGCAGCCTGGTTTACCAGCTCTTCGGGGTGAGAGGCCCCGCGCAAAAAGCTGAAGTTGGATGTGACCTGCAGTTCTGTATAACCCATAGCGAGCCCTTATGCAAAATATCCGTGAAGGTACCAGCCGTTGTCCGGCTCCTGGTCATGGCCGGAGCGGAACAACCAATACCGGGCCCCCTGCTCGTCCTCCACGCAATAATAGTCCCGCAGGGGCCCTTCGTCTATCCACCATTCCCTGGCTATCCTTTCCGGGCCATCTGCTTTCCTGATCTTGTGCAGCCTCCCCTGATGGATAAAGTGCACCGGGGGATAATCAGGTAATGGAGCGGAAGCGGTTATGCGTTCAGGCTCCTGCAGCAGATGGATCGGCCTGGACACATCTGCAGGCCAGGCCATGGACGGTGTCTGCGCCAGGGAGGCCGCCGGCTGCAGGGAACGTTCCGGCCAGTGATGGGCATGGGGCAGAAAGCGGTGTATGGCCTGTGGCCCCGCCCTGGCAGCCAGGCGATCCAGCAAGCAGCTCAATGCGCTATTCCCTAAACCGCCGGGATCAGCCCATAAATGCTCCTGCCTGGCCGAGAGGTCCTCTACGAGGGGGGCTTCCAGAATAAACAATTCGATGCCCAGGCCCGGGGCAATGCCTGCAATCTTGAGCTCGAAGAGCTTCCACAGGTGACGGACGTCGCGCATGGGGTGCAAGGTGCCAATGCCTATTTGTTGCCGGTCCCCCTCCATGCCGCAACAGCTCAGGATGGCCTGACGGAGGCCCTTGCCTTCTGCGGCCAGGCGGCGGCAGAGTTTGTGCAAGAGGTTCAGCAAAGCCATTTCGATGCCGGTCGCTGTACGTATGGGCTCCGGGCAAGGCAGGTATTCCCGGTAGGGTTCTGTCAGCCTGATGGGCCGGATATCTTCTGCAGCCTTACCCAGGGCCTGGTCGATCCGGTTCAGCAGCTGCTGTCCAAAGCGCCTGAAGAGCACGGAACGGGGCATATCCACGAAGCTCCCGATCCGGTGCAGGCCAAGCTTGTGCAGACGATCCAGGACGGCGGGCTCCAGCCGTAAGGCTTCCGGTGGCAGTGGCCAGAGGGCCTCTTTTTCCTGCCCTGTGTCTATGACGGCGGCCAAATGCCCGTATCTGGCCAGGGCCCAGGCTGCCCCCAAGGTGCCGGCCATGGCCCCCCGCACGGCATAACCTGCGCTTTGCAACCGGGTAAGGATATCCTTCAGGTAAGGTTGTTCCCCGCCCCAGAGGTGCGCGCATCCGCTGGCGTCCAGCACCAGTCCGTCGGGCGGTTCGACGGCGGCTACCGGCGTATATCGTATGCTCCATTCTGCCAGCGCTTCCAGACATTTGGCGGCCATGACGGGATCATCGTCCAATACAGCCAGGCGGGGGTTGAGCGTCCGGGCGTCCGCGAGAGCCATACCCGGGACGATGCCTGCTTTCTCGGCCGCTGCACTGGCCGCCTGGATGATCAGGCGACCGCGTTCAGGGCTCACCAGTACAAAGGCGCTGCCCCGCAGCGCCGGCCATCGCCTGGCCGCCATATCGGTCGCCAGGTGCCGAAACCAAAGGGATACGTAACGTTTCATGGCTAACCGGTTTTCTGGTACGGGTCTGCAGCAGGCTTGGCGGCCGGGCCGGCATAGCGGAATCCGTCCTCCGCCCATTCCATGGACCATCTGCCCGGCTGCCCATGGCGGATTTTCAGGAGATGCACATCCCAGCAAGGATGACCTACACCCGGCAGGCCATTTTCAAGTCTACTGGGCATGGGCCTGATCTGCCAACGGGATACACAGGCCGTTTGACTGAGTCTCCGGGGAAAGCAGCGGTGCAGGAAACCGGTTACCTGGCTTTTTTCTACGGCCAGCTGCAGCCGGCGGGATTCCGTCAGGCTGATGTCCCGGACCTCGCCAACCACGGCGGCGAGCCCTTCGCATCTGAGCGCTTCTTCCATGGCCCATAACAGGTCTTTTTCCCTGGACAGGTCAATGAAGATCATCCGTTCCGGGGATACACCAAACTGGTTTAAAGCCGGTGGAAAGAGCTTGCGCCGGTGACTGATCCATAAGCAGGGTCCATGGCGCTGCATGAGCATGCCGATCAGCGCGGCCAGGAAGCCGGTCGTGGCAGCCGCCGCTTCCGGAGCGGGGCTGAGGAACTCGTGGATAGCTCCCCTGGGAAAGCGATGTTGGGGAAAAACCCCGCTGAGGAGCTCCATCGCCCCGGCGTGGGTTGGGAGTTCTGGCCCTTTGTGCAGCCCCTGCATGCGGAGCATTTCTTGCCGGAGTTGCTCCACCCGCTCTTTTTTAAACAATGCGTTTTCCATCATGCGGCTCACGATCCCGAGTTTGTTATTGTGGGTAACAATATTATGTCATCAATGATAACATGAAATTAGATAACGGCCAAATATGGCCGCTGCAGAAAAAAAAAGCGGGCAGGAATCAGACGGCTTTTGAAGAATATTTCCAAAAAGAGTTGCAGGAAAGAAAAAAATAAGTATGTTTGTAGTATGTTATACATATTTACATGATCATTTCCTTAATGAATTGATTCTCTTTTGTTTGTATTTGTTACAATTGGACAAGTATGAAATCAATGTTTCCTCCTCGCCTCCTGAAGTCCCTCTACGGCTCCCGTTCGGCCAGGCCACGTATCGACTTCATACGCTGTGCCGCCTGGGTATGGATTCCGATGCTGCTTTTATCCTGTTCACAGCACAGCCCGGAATGGACCGGGCAGGGGCAGTACCGTTTGCTGGTCAGCGTTCCACCCTTTGTACTGGACAGTGGGCGGAGCCGGGACGAAATGCCTGCCCGTTACCAGGTGGACTTCGTGAAATTGCTGGAGGAAAACCACCTCAGCGGGAAAGTGGATTTGTCCAGCCTGCAGGTGCACCGGTATGACCCTGCCAGCGGAAAAGCCATGCCTTTTCCGGGTTTCCATGGCGCAAATTCCTATGACCGTCCCTGTCGTTTTGATGACCAGGTGGCACCTCTGGATTACCCGAGCCGTATCGGTTATTCCTCCGACTATCCGGATGGTAGACCCCCGGTAAAGATAACCCGGGGTAAAGCCCGGCTATTCGACCGGGAAAAGCAGGCTGGGGCAGGAGCCGTGATCTGGACCCATACACAGGAGAACGACCAGCCTGCTTATTACGCCATTTATTTTGAGATAAAGTCGGATTCCACCGCCACCAGGCCCTCGCCGGCCCCTTGGATCGGGGACGTGGATGTGCTCAGGAAAGATACCGGCATGCGCCTGGCCAGTCTCCCGCATTTTACGTCGGCGATAGGGGACCTGAATGGGGATGGCTTGTTTGATCTGGTGGCCAGCGCAGAAAAGGGGGACGTCATGTGGTATCCCAACCGGGGCAGCCTGGGTCATCCCCGGTTTGACGGATGCATCATGGTGACGGATGAGGAGGGGCCAGTCGACGCGGGTTGGTATGGCGCTCCTTTTCTGTTCGACTGGAACAACGACGGCTTGGTGGACCTGCTTATCGGGACCTCCCACAACGTGATCCTCTGGTGGAAAAATACAGGCAGCAGGACCGACCCCGCTTTCCGCTATATGGGCTTTGTGCAGTCGGACGGCCAACGCCTGGAAGTTCCTCAACGGCCCGTGCCGGAGGATCCCAAGAACATCTTCGCCAAAGACTATTACAATCAGCCCTGGATAGGTGATTGGAACGCAGACGGCATCCCCGACATTCTCACGGGCGGTTATACTACCGGGCTCATCTTTTATTACAGGGGAACGGGCCGGGACAGCAGCGGCGTGCCCATCCTGGCGTATGATGGGCCGCTGCGGGCCGATGGCCAACCCATCGACGCGACATGGGCGGCCTCTCCCACAGCTTATGATTTCGACGGCGATGGCCGGCTGGAGCTGCTGACCGGATCCTGGTGGTGGTCGGGCATCCCTTATTCACCCAAGCCGGGGCAGGCGGATTTTCTGATGTATTATGTCAACATGGGTACCCCATCCTCGCCGCAGCTGACGCGCCGCCCCATTCCAGGCAAGCTCGAGGGGCCCGGGATCTCCCGCGCCAATGTCGTGGACTGGAACAACGACGGCTTGCCCGACCTGTTCGCCGATGGCTCGGTCTACTTCAATGAAGGAACGCCCAAGGCGCCCCGCTGGACCACAAAAGGCCAGCGGGTGAACATTCCCTGGGGGGTATACAGCGCCCCGGGGCTGGTCAGCCAACGGGTCCGTGCCTGGAGCAAGGGCCAGAAAGACATCCGCATGGATGGCAGTGGCCAGTTTTACGCCGTGGGCGGAACAGCCTATGCGCCTGAACAGATGGATTTGGGAGGAGCTACCGTGGACGGGAAGCCCATTGACCATCCAGGCCCGGGTTACGGAGACGGATATCGTTTCACGGCCATGGTCGACTGGGACCAGGATAGCCTGCCGGACCTGCTTTGGGGCACCCAGCAGGGCAACATCTACCTGCATCGTAATCTGGGTAAAGAAGGCGCCTTTGCCTTTGCGCCGGGGGTCAAGCTGCAGCTGACCACGGGGGAAGACCTGAAGGTGGGACCCCCGGTGGTGGCCTCGGCGGCGGCGGCCACGAATTTCACGGTTCTGCAAGGCTCAAGGATCCGTTTTTTCGGAGGGGACATTGACGGGGATGGTAA
>CBINPH010000036.1:0-14476 GCA_966252445.1 uncultured Chitinophagaceae bacterium
TTATAATCGGGACTTCAAGGGAAAGATATCCATCGTCATCTACCTGGCCGCCATCTCCTGTGCCTGGCGCCTGCCATGGGCCAGTTTCCTGGCCTATGCCCTGGTCGCAGCTCTCTGGATCGTCCCCGACCGCCGGGTAGAAAAGCAGCTTCGTCAGAAGCACTGACGCGTCCATATTGACTAACCCGGGAGGAAGTGTGTGCGGCTATCGGCACCCATCATAACCGCATGATGTTTAGCCGCAAAGGTGCCAAACGGGCCATAAAAGGGCCATAAAGGGGCCATAAAAGGGTCAATACAATAACGAAACACCTGGGCAATTAAAATAACGACTTGCGTTTTACTCCACTATTTCAATTCAAGGTTATTCATTACCACCAGTAAAAGTATTAAGGGTTTGATCGGGCTCCGCCCGGTTCCGCAGCGTTTAGTTGCCATATTCCGCTCAAAACGGTAAAACGTCAATTTTACGGGCTTTCTAATCCTCCAAGGCAGAGAAGCAAGGCGGAATCTCCCACGTTCCTTGTTTTTGAGTGTTCATGATCAATGAGCAGGTTGAATGAGTGAACATGGGGAGACCTCCAAAAAAATGCATTGCAGCAATGGCATAAGGAGACAGGGATCGAGGGAGTATAGGACCAGCCATACCCAAGGGGACTCATATCGACAGAAGGACCTATCGGGGGCATCTCAACATTCCGCTATCCTATCCTTTGAATATATTTTGGTTGTGCCATTCAATATATTTTTCACCCGGTTTGTTCTCTAATCTGGAGGGCGTTAAAAAAAGGTTATTACCGTGAAACCGGTAGTATTCCTTTCCGTTCTCGAATTCCTCTTTGATCCTTTTGCTTACTTCGACTTTATGGTCAGCCGTTATGGTCATGTATCCGGAATCAAAGAGCTTGTGAATATCAGAACGAAGAAGAAGCGCGTTGGAAATGAGATGGGGACCTGATTGCGAGTAAGGCTTAATATGCGCAGCATCTAACACAGGCAAAGTTCTCTCGCCTGATATAGCACATCTTCTCCGGTAAGCATCGGTAACTAAAATCCTGAAAGCTCCCTGGCCAAGCCGCACCCTGGCCAATATCGACGCTCCGTATCGAGCATCGCGCTCTTCTACGGTAAGCTGGGTTTCTTTGCCTATGGGGCTTCCCGCTAAATATTTTTGGAGCAGGACAACTATTTTTTCCCAGGTGTCCCTGCCTATCTCTGTTTCTATGGAATATGATTTCCCCTGCTGCGTACTGGGCTTCCAATCTTCAGGAACAGTAATCCAGTCTTCTCTGTCAAAGAAAATTGGGTTGGTGAGGACAATACAGCCGATTGTTGGGTTGGGATTGCTTTTGTCTTTTCTCAGTGGGAGAATCATATGCTGCAGTCCCTCGAAAGAATTACAGCCGTTCCCTTCACCAAATACTTCCCAAGCGAGTGATAAAGGCAAAAACGTGTGACTGGAAAAGAATCCGATTCCGGCGATCGAGTTGAGCGGGCTTTTCAACTTAAAAAGGAAAGGTTCACCTGTTTGAAGAACCCTGAATGTTAAATGGCCACCGGGTTGCCAGAAATTAACATCATCTCGCTGAATGCGAGATAAGAAAGTATACCAATGAATGTCTGTGACGCCCAGATAGAATTTCATCATGGTGCAGAAACTAGGGCCAGAATTGTGGCGTGATCGGCTGGCCGGCATACTTCTTTACCGCCTACCGAAAATCCAGTCCGTACATTTTAACGCTGAATATCGGATTTTTTCCGATGTTCTATGATTATTTAGACAATAAAGATGTCTGTTTTTATGCCCATTATTGGATTTTCCATTGATTGTTGGACAGTGGCCAAAATTATTTGGGACCGATGAATTGATCATTCCCTATAGAAAAACGGCGGTGGAATGCTCCCATGATGGAGCCGAATGGCTGCATCCCGGTTCAAATTTCCGGATTATACAGTGAATTATTTATGAATGGTTTATACATAATAAAAAGCTTCTGCCAAACGGCTTTTGCCGCCGCAACCGGGTTTTTCGAAGGGTTTTGCAACGGAAGGAAGGCCAGTGGGAGAAAATTGTGTTTTGTCTACTTTCTGCGGCCCCCTCCCCGCTAAAGTCTACCATTTTTGTGCAGTATTGACGTATCTTTGCCAGAATTTGTCCCTATGGCATCTCCCGTCGAAGCATTTCACGATTACCGCACCCGCATGAATGACCTGATCCTGTCCCAGGAAAACAAGGTCCTGCGGCGGTTGTTTAATTTGGATACACAGGTGTACGCCGATGGCGCCCTGCCCCCCAAAACCAAGGAAATGCTTGGACTGGTGGCCAGCATGGTGCTGCGCTGCGACGATTGCGTCCGCTACCATCTGGGCCGCTGCCACGAGCAGGGGGTCACCACGGAAGAGCTCTACGAGATCTTTGCCGTCGCCAATATCGTCGGGGGCACCATCGTGATCCCCCATACCCGGCGCGCGGCCGAATACTGGGAAGCCCTGCAGGCCCCAAAAAAATAAATAGGGCCTGCAGGGCCATGTGCCGTTTTAATGGCTATTTTTACAAGTTATAAAAAAACTATATACAATGGAAGCGACAGTAAGGGCCCCGCAGGCGTTGACGGCGAAGGATTTTTCCAGTGACCAGGAAGTGCGCTGGTGCCCGGGTTGCGGGGACTACTCCATATTGAAGCAGGTACAGACGGTCATGCCCGGTTTGGGCATCCCCCGCGAGAACATCGTCATTATCTCCGGCATCGGGTGCTCCTCCCGTTTTCCCTATTATATGAACACCTACGGGATGCACTCGATCCACGGGCGCGCCGCGGCCATCGCCTCGGGGCTGAAGGCCTGCCGTCCGGAGCTGAGCGTCTGGGTGGTCTCGGGTGACGGCGACAGCCTCTCCATAGGCGGCAACCACCTGATCCATCTCCTGCGGCGGAACGTAGACCTGAATCTCATGCTGTTCAACAACCAGATCTATGGCCTCACCAAGGGACAGTATTCCCCGACCTCTGAGCTGCAGAAAGTCACCAAATCCACGCCCTACGGCAGCATCGACCACCCTTTCAATCCGGCCGCCCTCGCCATGGGCGCCGACGGCAGCTTCATAGCCCGCAGCATGGACCGGGATCCCAAGCACCTGCAGGAGATGCTGAAGCGCTCTCATGCCCACAAAGGAACCTCTTTCCTGGAGATCTACCAGAACTGCAATATCTTCAACGACGGGGCCTTCGAGGTGTACACCGACAAGGGCACCAAGGCCGAGGAGGCCCTGTTCATGGAACAGGGGAAGCCCCTCGTCTTCGGCGCCGCCCGCGACAAAGGCATCCGCCTGGACGGCCTGCGGCCGGTGGTCGTCTCCCTGAGCGAGGGCTACAGCCCGGATGACCTCTGGATCCATGACGAGGGGGACTTCTTCAAGGCTCAGATGCTGACCCGTTTCTTCGATCAGCCCTCGGCAGAGGGCCATCTGCCCCGGCCCTTCGGCGTGTTCTACGAGGCCGAACGCCCCACCTACGACGAGGTGATGACCCGGCAGCTCGAGGATGCCCGGGCCAGGAAAGCGCCAGACCTGGACAAGCTGCTGGCAGGGCGGGAGACCTGGGTGATCCACTGAGCGGCCACATTGCCCTTGTGTTAAATCTTCGTACCTTTGCGGCTCAACAGCCGGGGGTTCCATGAGCGATGCGATCCAGCATGAATGCGGCCTGATCTTTATCCGCCTGCGCAAGCCTTTTTCCTATTACCAGAAGAAATACGGGACGGTCTTCTATGGCCTCAACAAGCTGTATCTCCTGATGGAGAAACAGCACAACCGCGGCCAGGATGGCGCCGGCATAGCCACGGTGAAGCTGCATACCGAGCCGGGATATCCGTTCATGCACCGCCTGCGCAGCAATGCGCCCCAGCCCATCCCCGACCTGTTCGGCAAGGTCTTCGCCGAAGTGCAGGAGATCGAGAAATACCAGCCCGAGATGGTCAAGTACCCCGGGCTGATGAAAGGCAATATCCGCTTCCTCGGCGAGCTGCTCCTGGGCCATCTCCGCTACGGCACCCAGGGCAGGAACGACGTGGAGCTCTGCCATCCCTTCGTGCGCCATGACCCCATTCCCAGCCGCAACCTGACCATGGCGGGCAATTTCAACCTGGTCAACGTCAGGGAGTTGTTCGATTACGTAGGCGTGCCACCCGCTCAGCTCCAGGGAGAGTCCGACCTCGCGGCCATGCTGGAGGTCATGCATTACTTTATGATCAAGGAGGACGAGAAGAACCAGGAGGAGCTGGATGTGGTCAGCGTACTGCGCCAGTCTGCGGCGCTTTTCGACGGGGGGTATCATGTGGGCGGCCTGCTGGGCAGCGGCGACGGCTTCGTCCTGCGCGACCCCAACGGCATCCGTCCTTCCTATTTCTATGTCGACGACGAGATCGTCGTCGCCGCCTCCGAAAGGCCCGCCATCCAGACGGCCTTTAACGTACCCTACGAGGAGGTCCGGGAACTGGATCCAGGCAAGGCGCTGATCGTCAGGAGCGACGGGCGCGTCCTGGAGGAGCAGATCCTGCCCGCGGCCCGCAAGACCGCCTGCAGCTTTGAACGCATCTATTTCTCCAGGGGCAACGACCGCGACATCTACCGGGAGCGCACTTCCCTGGGGTATTCCCTCGCCGACAAGGTCCTCAAGGCCATAGACAATGACCTGAAGCATACCGTTTTTTCCTATATCCCCAACACGGCGGAGGTGGCGTTCTTTGGCCTGGTGAAAGGGCTGGAGGACTACCTCAACGAGATCAAGGTCCAGCGCATTCTCTCCTGGGGTCCCGACGTCAGCAGCGAAAAGCTCGGCGAAATGATCCGCCGCCGCATCCGCATCGACAAGGTGATCATCAAGGACGTGAAGATGCGCACCTTCATCACCGAGGACGCCAACCGGAACGAGATGGTGCAGCATGTCTACGACATCAGTTACGACACCGTCAACCCCGGCGAGGACACCCTGGTGGTCATAGACGATTCTATCGTACGCGGCACCACCCTCAAGGAAAGCATCATCAAGATGCTGGACCGCCTGGGGCCCAAGCGCATCATCATCCTGTCCTCGGCCCCCCAGATCCGCTATCCCGACTGCTATGGCATCGACATGAGCCGGATGAACGATTTCGTGGCCTTCCGCGCCGCCGTCAGCCTGCTGCGCGAGCGCGGCAAGCAGTATATCCTCGACGAAGCCTACGGGCTCTGCCGGGAGCTGGCCAGGGCCAATACCCTGGACGCCCAGAACGTGGTGCGCCAGATCTACAAGCAGTTCAGCGTAGAAGAGATCTCCGACAAGATCGCGGGCATCATCACCCCTCCCGGTACGCGCGCGAAAGTCGACGTCATTTACCAGTCGATCGAAAACCTGCATGCCTCCTGCCCGGACAACCTGGGCGACTGGTACTTCACGGGCAATTACCCCACGCCCGGCGGCAACCGGGTGGTCAACAGGGCCTTCATGAATTTCATGGAGGGCAAGAAAGAACGCGCCTATTAAGGCCCTGAGGCGACAAGCTTTTTCTTATGTTTGCGGAATGAACATCGTCGTTACCGGCGCCAGCCGCGGCATTGGCCGCGCGATAGCCGCGCGCTTCGTGGGCGAGGGCTGGCATGCCGCCCTGGCCTCCCGGGACGGTGACCGCATCACCGCCGCGGCCGCCGCCCTGTCCGCCCTGCCCGGCGCAGGACGCGTGACGGCCCATGCCGTGGACCTGGGCCAGCCCGGCGAGGTGCAGGCCTTTGCGGCCAGGGCGCTGGAAGCCCTGGGCTCGGTGGACGTGCTGGTGAACAATGCCGGGATCTTCGTGCCGGGCAGCATACAGGACGAGGAAGCCGGGGTGCTGGAACATACCATGGCCGTCAACCTCTACGGAGCCTACCACCTCACCCGCGCGCTGCTGCCCGCCATGAAAGCGCAGGGAAGCGGCCACATCATCAACATGTGCTCTACGGCCAGCCTGCGCGCCTACCCCAACGGCGGCTCCTACAGCATCAGCAAGTTCGCGCTGCTGGGATTTTCCCGCAACCTCCGCGAAGAGTTGGCCCCCAGCGGGATAAAGGTCACCGCCGTCTGCCCCGGGCCTACCCTCACCGACTCCTGGGCCGGTTTTTCGGGGCCTCCCGAACGCATGATGACGCCGGAAGACATTGCGGAGATGGTATGGACGGCCTGCCGGCTCTCTCCCCAGACGGTGGTCGAAGAGCTGGTGATGCGCCCCCTGCCTGGCGACATCCGCTGAAACCGGTTAAACAAATGAAAGATTTTGTATATACATTTTAACTAACTTTTAACTGCCCCATCCTGTAAGGCACCTACAGCTTTGGATATTTTTGCATGGACAATCGTGGCTTTTTCCGATCAATGAAAAGAACAGGATGGACAGCAATGCTGCTGTTGATGCCGGTCTTCTGCACCTTTGCGCAGGAGCCCACCTTCAGCACCCGGGTGAGCAACACCACCGTGAGCACGGGAGAGCCTTTCCGCGTGGAATTTTCAGTGGAGAACGCTTCGCAGGTATAGGATTTCCAGGCGCCGGCCTTCAACGGGCTGGAGGTGCTTTCCCGCTCCCAGGGTCAGACCACCCGCATCATCAACGGCAAGGTCAGCCAGAGCGTCAGCTTCGTATATACGGTCCAGGCTCCTTCGCCGGGGCGCTTTACCATTGCCGGGGCGGCAGCCCGCGTGGACGGCGTCAAGCTCCGCTCCAACCCGGTCACCATTACGGTGGAGAAGGGCGCCGCCGGGGCAGCCCCCTCCGCGGGCAACCCGCCGCCGGCCTCCAGCCCCTTCAGCGTCCCCACCCCCGCCGCCCCGCGCGACAACGACGCGACGCCCGGCATCCTGCGCAAGGGCGAGGACGCCATGGCCAAAATCAAGAAAAACGTCTTCGTCCGGGTGGAGGTGGACCATCAGCAGGTCTATGTGGGACAGCAGGTCACCGCCACCTATAAGCTCTACACCCGCCT
This sequence comes from uncultured Chitinophagaceae bacterium, assembly GCA_966252445.1. Taxonomy (GTDB): domain Bacteria; phylum Bacteroidota; class Bacteroidia; order Chitinophagales; family Chitinophagaceae; genus CBINPH01. Next base: position 6,989 of record CBINPH010000036.1, read on the forward strand.
GCCCACCTCGTCGCAGGTGACCAAGGTGCCTGCCTTCACCGGCTTTTCGACCCATGACGTCAAGCTGCCGAACCCCCCGCAGGCGACCATGGAGCGTGTGAACGGCCAGCCATTCAAGGTGTTCACCATCCGCAAGACCATGCTCTTTCCCCTGCAGCCGGGAGAGCTGGCGCTCGACCCGGTGGAGGTGGACAACAAGGTACGGCTGTACCAGGTACAGCGCCGCGCCCGCAGCAGCGACCCCTTTGCGGATATCTTTGACGATCCGTTTTTCAAGGATCCTTTCGGCGGCGATCCTTTCTCCGACCCTTTTTTCCAGGACGCCTTCGGCGGTGCTGACGTGAGCTACCACGATTATGACTACCACATCACCAGCACGCCCGTGCCCATCCCTGTGAAGCCGCTGCCCGACAAGGACAAGCCGGCGGACTTCAGCGGCGCGGTAGGCCAGTTCAGCATCAAGGCGAGCCTGGACAAGAACAGCCTCAGCACCGACGATGCGGCGACGCTCACGGTCACCGTCAGCGGCAAGGGTAACATCACGCTGCTCAGCGCCCCGAAGCCGGCCTTCCCCGGGGACATCGAGAGCTATGAACCCAAGATCAGCGACCATGTCGGCAACAGCAGCCCCCTCGGCGGCAGCCGCAGCTTCGAATATGTGCTGATGCCCCGGGCGGCAGGGCATTTCACCATTCCTCCCGTGACCTACGCGTATTTCGACCCCGCCACGCAGCGCTATGAAACCCTGAAGACCCAGGCCTTCGAGCTGGATGTGACGCCGGGCAAGAACCAGCCTTCCCGCGGCGTCGACTTTACGGCCGGCGGCCAGCAGCTGCAGCCCATCCGCAAGGGCACGCTGGCCTGGAGCAAGCCCGGCATCCTCTGGTTCGGCACCTGGTGGCCCTGGCTGGCCATGGGGCTCCCCCTGCTGCTGCTGGTGCTGTTGCTCGCGGTAAGGCGGCGCCGCGCCGCCCTGGAATCCGACCAGGCCAGGCTCCGGCACCGCAAGGCCAACAAGGTGGCGCTGCGGCGGCTCAGCCAGGCCCGTAAATACCTGCAGCAACGCGACAGCAAAGCATTCTATGGAGAGGTATCCCAGGCCGTCTGGGGCTACCTCTGCGACAAGCTCGGCATCCCCTTTGCCGAGCTGACCAGAAAGCGGGCGGAAGACAGCCTCCGCGCGCAACAGCTGAACGGCCAGCTCCCCGAGCGGCTGTTCGGGCTGCTGGATCACTGCGAGGTGGCCCTCTATGCCGGCGGCGGCGGGCAGGCCCAGATGACCGAGACCTATAACGACGCCCTGAAGGTGATCAGCGAACTGGATGAGAAACTGAAAAAAGGAGCCGGATGACCGAGACCCGCATCATCAAGACGATACGGACCCTGGCCCTCTGTGGCCTCTGCCTGGCCGGATCCCTGGCCCGGGGACAGGCGCCCCAGGCGGTGTTCGACAGCGCCAACATGCTGTATGAGCGCCAGCAGTATGATTCGGCAGCCAGGATGTACACCCGCCTCATCGATGCAGGCTACCGCAATGCCGAGCTGTATTTCAACGCGGGCAATGCGCATTACAAGGGCCGCCATCCCGGTTATGCGGTGTACTACTATGAGAAGGCCCTGCAGCAGTCCCCCGGCAACGAAGCCATCGCGCATAACCTGCAGCTCGCCCACCAGCAGGCCACCGATAAGCTGGACCAGATACCCACGCTCTTTTTTATCCGCTGGTGGCAGCAGCTCCTGCATGTCCACAGCGCCAACGGCTGGCTCTGGGGAGCCGTGCTCCTCTGCTGGATCACCCTGGCGCTGGTGGGCTGGCGCCTGCTGCGCCCGCCGGCGCCGCGCTGGACGCGCTGGGGCATCGCTGTTTTCTCCCTGCTCTGCATCCTGTACCTCTGTTGCGCCACAGCCAGCTGGTACCGCTCCACCCACCACGACCATGCCATTGTCGTTGTGTCCGACGAAAAGATGAAGGCCGCGCCCGATGCGGACAGCCCCGATGTGATGTTGATCCATGAAGGCCTCAAAGTGCAGGTGCTCGACGAGGTAGGGGAATGGAAAAAGATACGCCTGACCGACGGCAAGACGGGATGGGTGAAGGCAGACAGCATGCTGCTGCTCTGAGAGGTTCCCCCTATCTCTGCCTCGATTCCCACACGATCAGCCCAACGAGAAGTAGCAGCACGATGCTATGGTGACGGATCCCCGGCCAGGCTTATGGGACGGGATCTTCGCCTATGCCCACAGGCATTTCGTAAAGCTCCGGACACCATGGTGACAGAGAAGTTCCCGCTTTGGGCGACCCCCGTAGTGACCGCATTGGACCGCTTTCGCATCATGGCATGGATTGAACGCCTGCACTCGTGCACCTGCCCCCGGTTTTTTTTGACAAGGCGGAAAGGAGCGGCGTACATTTGTAAGGCATGCCATAATCAACAGCCAATGCAGGTAGTCATCCGGGACGATGCGTCGGAACTGGGCCGGGCAGCCGGGGCCTATGCCGCACAACTCATGAGGGAGGCCATTGCCGCCAAAGGACAGGCGAATATCGTCCTGGCCACGGGGACCAGCCAGCTCGAAACCTTAAAACAGCTGGTGAAGGAGCAAGGCATCGACTGGGGCAGGGTGGTCATGTTCCACCTGGATGAGTACATCGGCCTGCCGGAATCCTCTCCCGCGAGTTTCAGAAAATATCTCAAAGAAAGGTTTTTGGATAAGGTGCCTCCCCTCCGGGCTTGCCATTTGATCGACGGCGAATCGGACCCTGCACAGGAATGCCGGCGGCTGAGCGATCTCATCGTTTCATATCCGGCAGATCTGGCTCTCGTGGGCATCGGGGAAAACGGCCACCTGGCGTTCAACGACCCGCCTGCGGACTTCGACGCCACGGCACCTTACCTGGTCGTCACGCTGGACGAGCGCTGCCGCAGGCAGCAGCTGGGGGAGGGGTGGTTCGGCTCCCTGGACGAGGTTCCCCGTCAGGCGATCACCATGTCTGTTGACCGGATCATGCAGGCCGGGCATATCGTGGGCTCCGTACCGGATGCGAGGAAGGCCGCAGCCGTCAGGGACTGCTTTCAGGGGCCGGTCAGCCCCCTGGTTCCTGCGAGCATATTGCGCCAGCATCCGTCCTGCCGCTGCTTTCTGGATCTGTCTTCGGCGGCGCTGCTTACCGGCGGCATGCGGCAGGCCAGGGAAGGAGCGGTCTGACACGCCGGCGGCGTGGCAATGGCGATGATGAGCAGCGGAGCGGGTTTCCCTGCGAAGGCGCCGGCGGTGTTCTCACGGACTCCTCGCACCGCGGGAGGGAACAAGTACAACAAGATCGACACAGGAAACGAAAACCATGGACAGGTTTGGGATAAAAACAGGCATCATGTCGGGCGTTTTATGGCTGCTGGGCAGTGCCGCCTTTGCCCAGGAATTTACAGGGACGTTGGAGCCACCCTATCGCCCCAGCGAAGCGATCCGCGGGCTGCAGTTTGCTCCGCCTTCAACCATCCGGCGCCAGGCGAAAGGCAGCGACAACTGGCCGATCACCTGGGCGGACGACGGCGCGCTGTACAGCGCCTACGGGGACGGCAGGGGCTTTGTCCCCAACACCGAAAAAAAGCTGAGTCTGGGCCTGGCCAGGATCACGGGCGGCCCGGACAGCTTCCGGGGTACGAACATCCGCTCGGCGAGCGGCGAACAGGTGGGTCAGGGGCGGGCAGGCATCAAGGCCAGCGGTATGCTGATGGTGGGTGGCGTCCTGTATATGCTGGTCAGGAACGCCGACCACGATGGACGGTATGCCCGCCTGGCCTGGTCCAGCGATCACGGGAAAAGCTGGGCGTATAGCCCCTGGCGTTTTACCCGAAGCTTCGGCTGCCCGACCTTTTTGAACTTCGGGAAAAACTATGCGGGGGCGCGGGACCAGTACGTATACATCTACTCCCCCGACGAAACAGACGCCTACAAGCCTGCCGACCGGATGATGCTGGCCCGCGTGCACCGCGACAGCCTGCGCCGCCGGGACGCTTATGCCTTTTACAAGGGCTTGGATGCGCAGGGCCGTCCCCAATGGACGCGGGATGTGGCGCAGCGGGGCGCCGTCTTTACTTTTCCCGGGAACTGCTACCGCAGCGGCATCTCCTACAACGCGGGCCTGGGCAGGTACCTGTGGTGCCAGGCGCTGCAGGCGAGCCGCGATCCCCGGGGGTCACGGTTCCAGGGCGGTTTCGGCATATACGAGGCGCCGGAGCCCTGGGGCCCCTGGCGCACCGTCTATTTTACCCGGGACTGGGATGTGGGCCCCGGCGAGACCGCGTCCTTCCCTACCAAGTGGATGAGCCGCGATGGCAGGACCTGCTACCTGGTCTTTTCCGGTGACGACAGTTTCTCGGTGAGGAAAGTGATTTTTGACACCGGCCGCTGAGCGCTCCGCGGCTTCCTGACCACACGGTGGCTCGCGCAGGCGCCCTCATCATGGCATGGGTACCATCACCCCGGCGCCTATCTGCAAATGCTGCAGGGCAGGGAGATCGGATACGAAAAATCTCTCAGAATGTATCAGGCCTACCGCCGCCAGCAGGGCGGCATGCCCTGAGCCGTGCTAGTGCAGGTGACCATGTGCGTGGCCATGGCCGTGGCTGTGGGCATGGCCGTGCAGCTCCGTCATGGTCCCGGCTTCTGGTGCACAGCGACGCTCCTGGCAGGCGCCCTCCCCGGTTTCGGTCTCGAAGGTGCTGTGCCCGATATGCAGCTGTTCCAGTTTCTTACGCAAGGCGTCCTTGATGCCGCCGGCTTCCGCCAGGGAGGTGCCGGGCCTCAGCACGAGATGCGCCGTCAGCGCGTTCTGCGTGGTGCTCATCGCCCAGACGTGGATATGATGCATGTCCAGGACGCCCGGCATGTCCAGCGCCGCGCCGCGCACGGCTTCCATGTCCACATCCCGGGGCACGCCGTCCAGGCTCAGCCGCAGGCTGTCGCGGAGCAGCCCCCAGGTGCTCAGCAGGATGACGGCCATGACCAGGAAACTGATCAGGGGGTCCACCCAGTACCAGCCGGTGAACAGGATGACGAGCCCCCCTGCCACGACACCCAGGGACACCAGGGCGTCGGCGGCCATGTGCAGGTAAGCGCCCTGTATGTTGAGGTCCTTGTCGCGGTCGCGGAGGAAAAGGAAGGCCGTGAAGCCGTTGATGAGTATGCCGGCACCGGCGACGATGGCCATGACCCCGCCGTCCAGGGGTGCAGGATGCCAGAACCGCTGCACGGCTTCGAAGCCTATGCCGCCGACGGCGATGAGCAGGATCACCGCATTGGCCAGCGCCACCAGGATGGTGGTCTTGCGGTAGCCGTAGGTATACTGGTCGCTGGGCGGGACCCGCGACAGGCGAAAGGCGAGCAGCGCCAGGGCCAGGCTGCCTACGTCGAAGAGGTTGTGTCCCGCATCGGAGAGCAGGGCCAGGGACTGCTGCCAGAAGCCGGCGGCCGCTTCGATGACCACGAAGACCGTGTTCAGCAAAATACCGATCACCAGCGCCCGGCCTACATGAGCCTGTCCGTCGGCGACGGCATGCTGTCCCTCCATATGGTTGTGGGGGGCTCCCATCGCCACAAGGTACGCTTATTTGCCCGGCCAGCCAGCGGCACGACCCTGTTTGGCGGGGCCGGCAATTTAACCTAAGTTTGGTTTCATGCATGGATGATGTTGACGGACAAGAACACTTCCCCGGGCGCGCTGGCGGCCTGTACGGCGATGATTTTGGCGCTGGCCATAGGGCTGGGCAGCCTGGTGCTGCGTCCCTCCTGGCTGAGCGCGGCGGTGACTACCCTCCTGGTGTTCCTGATCGCCTATGCCCTGTTCCAGTATACCCTCAACCGCTTTATCTACCGCAAGATCAAGCTGATCTATAAATTCATCGCCCAGACCAAGGCCAACAAGCTGGAAGATTTTTTTAACAAGCAGATCCTGCCGCAGAAGAGCGTGGAAGAGGTGAGCCAGGATGTGGAGGCCTGGGCCATCCAGAAGCGCGACGAGATCGAGGGCCTGAAGCGCAACGAGCGCTTCCGCAAAGAGTTCCTGCTGAACCTGTCCCATGAGCTGAAAACCCCCATCTTCGCCATACAGGGCTATGTGCATACCCTCCTGGATGGGGCCATGGACGATGAGGCCGTCAACCGGCAGTTCCTCAGCAACACGGCCAAGAACGTGGACCGCCTCTGCAACCTGATCGCCGACCTCGACCAGATATCCCGCATGGAAAGCGGGGAGATGACCCTCTCCCGGGAGGCCTTCGTCATCCAGGACCTCACCCGTGACGTGTTCGACAGCCTGGCGCTGAAGGCCGGCACCAAGGGTATCCGTTTCTCCGTCAAAAAAGGCTGCGAGGCGCCGCTCCGGGTATATGCCGACAAGGAGAAGATCAGGCAGGTGCTGATTAACCTGGTCGAGAATTCCCTGAAGTACGGCAAGAAGGGCGGAAGCACGGTGGCCAGCTTTTACCGCATGGACGGCAGCCGGGTGCTGGTCGAAATATCCGACGACGGCATCGGCATGGCCGAAGAGCACCTGCCGCGGGTGTTCGAGCGTTTTTACCGCACCGACAGGGCCCGCAGCCGCGGCGAAGGCGGCACGGGGCTTGGCCTGGCCATCGTCAAGCACATCGTGGAAGCCCACGGGGAAAGCATCAACGTCCGCAGCAAGCCGGAGGTGGGGTCCACTTTCGGGTTCACCCTGGAGGCAGGCAGGGAATAGCGCCTACTTCTCGGGGCGCATCTGGGGGAAGAACAGTACGTCCTGTATGGATGACTGCCCCGTCAGCAACATGCAGAGCCTGTCCATGCCAATGCCGACGGTGGGCGGCATGCCGTATTCCAGGGCCCGCAGGAAGTCGTGATCGATGTACATGGCCTCCTCGTCGCCCCGCTCCATCAGGCGGTGCTGCTCCTCGAAGCGGGCCCGCTGGTCCAGGGGGTCGTTCAGCTCGCTGTAGGCGTTGGCGATCTCCTTGCCGTTGATGATCAGCTCGAAGCGCTCCACCAGGCCGGGGCTCTCGCGGTGCTTCTTGGTCAGGGGACTCATCTCGATGGGATAGTCCGTGATAAAGGTCGGCTGGCGGTAGTGCTCCTCACAGGTCGCCCCGAAGATCTCGTCGATCAGTTTGCCCCGGCCCATGTCGGGAGCCGTCTCTACATGCAGGCGCTTGCAGAGTTCGCGCAGCGCCTGCTCGTCCATGCCGCTGATGTCGACACCGGTATGTTCGCGGATCGCGTCGTACAGGCGCACGCGGCGGTAGGGCGCTTTCAGGTCTATGTCGGTGTCACCGACCCGCACCAGGGTGGTGCCATTCACCTGGACGGCTACCTGCTCCAGCATCTGCTCGGTGGTCTCCATCATCCACTGGTAGTCCTTGTAGGCGACGTAAAACTCCAGGATGGTGAACTCCGGGTTGTGGGTGCGGTCCATGCCCTCCTTCCGGAAATTGCGGCTGAACTCATATACCC
>CBINPH010000037.1:0-14297 GCA_966252445.1 uncultured Chitinophagaceae bacterium
CACATAGGGCTTGTGGAGGTCCAGTGCTTCCCAGGAGTCCCAGGGCAGCTTCTTCATGAGGCCGGCGGCCAGTGAGCGCTCCACCTCTTCCCGCAGCTCGGCGACGGTGCCCAGGCAGCGGATCTCGCTGCGGTCCTCGGTGGCCCACACGGGCAGGGGCGTGCCCCAGTAGCGGCTGCGGCTGAGGTTCCAGTCCACCATGTTCTCCAGCCAGTTGCCGAAGCGGCCCGTGCCCGTCGAGGCCGGCTTCCATCGTATGCCGCGGTTCAGCTCCACCATGCGGTCCTTGGCGGCGGTGGTGCGGATGAACCAGGCGTCCAGGGGATAGTAGATCACCGGCTTGTCGGTGCGCCAGCAGTGGGGATAGCTGTGCGCGTATTTTTCCAGGCGGAAGGCGCGGCCCTCCTTTTTCAGGCGCAGGCAGATGTCCAGGTCCGGGCTCTCGTATGCCGGGTCGTCGGTATAGTTCTTGACATAGCGTCCGCTGAGCTCGCCCAGCCCCGCGATGAAGCGCCCCTGACGGTCCACCAGGGTGAGGATGCCCACCCCGTTCTTCTTACCCACCCGGAAGTCATCCGCACCGAAGGCCGGGGCGGTGTGGACAATGCCGGTGCCGTCTTCCGTGCTCACGAAAGCGCCGGTCAGCACCCGGAACGGATCGGCGCCGGGGCTGCCCTGGCGTATGCGCTCCGGGCTGTTGGCCTCGAAGGGCATCAGCTGCTCGTAGCGGCACTGCTCCAGCGCCCTGCCGGTCGTCGACAGCACCTTTTTCCAGGGCAGGACCTTGTCCCCTTCGCGGTAGTTGGCGATGGCCATCCCTTCCCCTTCGGCCCTGAAGTATTTGGGGATCAGGGGCTCGGCCAGCACCACGAAGACAGGCTCGCGGGTGTAGGGGTTGAGGGTCCGCACCAGGGCATAGGGAATCTCCGGGCCCACGGTGAGGGCCAGGTTGGCCGGCAGGGTCCAGGGCGTCGTCGTCCAGGCCAGGAAAAAGAGCTCCCCGTCGCCCTCGGCGGCGGCGGCATCGAAGAGGAAGCGGCTGCGGTCGTCGGGCAGCGCGCGGAACATGGCCACCACCGTGTTGTCCCGCACTTCCCGGTAGGTGCCGGGCTGGTTGAGCTCGTGGGAGCTCAGCCCCGTGCCCGCCGCCGGAGAATACGGCTGTATGCTGACATCCTTGTACAGCAGGTCGCGGCGGTACAGCTCCCTGAGCAGCCACCACAGGGTCTCTATGTAATTGTTGTCGAAGGTGATGTAGGGATGCTCCAGGTCCACCCAGTAGCCCATGCGCTTCGTGAGCTCGTCCCAGCGGTCCTTGTAGCGGAGCACTTCGCGCCGGCAGATGGCGTTGTACTCGGCCACCGATATTTTTTTGCCGATGTCCTCCTTGGTGATGCCCAGCATCTTCTCCACGTTCAGTTCCACAGGGAGGCCGTGGGTGTCCCAGCCGCCCTTGCGCTTCACCTGCCGTCCCCGCATGGTCTGATAGCGGCAGACGAGGTCCTTGAGGGTGCGGGAGATCACATGGTGGATCCCGGGCTGCCCGTTGGCGGAGGGGGGGCCCTCATAGAATACAAAGGGCGGGGCGCCCTCGCGCAGCGCCACGCTGCGCTCGAAAGTTTTTTCCTTTTCCCAGGCGGCCAGCATATCCTGCTCGAATCCGGGCAGGTCCAGCCGGGGAAACTCCGGATATTTCTGGGTCATGGTACGCAAAAAATGAGTGCAAAGGTACGAAAACTCGGCGGGAAGGGCAGGGCCTGGCAGGCCTGCCGGAGCCCGCTGCGCGGGCTCCGGGCCCCGCTCGCCCCAGATTGGTTTAATTTTTGCAACGGTCCGGAAAAATTCCCCCATGAAAAAGATCCTTGTCCTGTTGCTGCTGGCCGCCGCGGTGGCCCCCGCGAGCGCCCAGAAACACCGCAAGAGCAGCAGCGCCACCCGACAGGAGGCCAAGGCCCCCGACGCCGTGCAGCAGGCTTTCCAGCAACGCTTTGCCGGCGCTACGGAGGTGGCCTGGCACAAGATGGCTTCGGGCCACTGGTATGCCGATTTTCATCAGGACAGCCTGGCGACCAAAGTGGAATACGACCCGGACGGCCAGTGGGTAGCCACCCGCGCGGCCATCCCGCCGGCCCAGCTGCCGGATACGGTCACCCGGGCCCTGGGGACCCGCTATCCCGGGGCCGTGGTCCAGGAAGCCACCCGCATAGAGCGGGCGGACGTCGCGCCGTATTTCCGCTTGGAAGTGGACCTCTCCGGGACCACAAAAGAGTTGCTGGCCAACGAACAGGGCACCCTCATCGAATGACCCGGTCTGTCCTTCAGGGGGCGGCGTCGGGCACCGACAGCCGCTTTTCCAGCAGGGCGATAATCTTTTCCTTATCGGCCAGGTGTTGCTGCAGCAGCCGGACCTGCTCCTGCAGCAGGGTGATCATTTCTTCCCGGGCCAGGCGATACTGCTGCTCTTCCTCCCCCGCCGAGGGCAGGATGGCCTCGGCATGCATCTCCCCTTCCCCCGTCAGAAGCCAGAGCAGGTTGAGCTCCGGGTAATGCTGGTGTACCCGCTCCAGGATCTCAGAACCGATCGTCCCCTTGCCTTTCTTCTGCTTCTTCAGGTAGCCGTTGGCAATGCCGCAGCTGCGCTCCACCGCGTAAGCCGAGAGCTGCCGGGATTCCATGAACTCGTATAAACGATCAATGAGTCGCGCCGCCATTTAGATAAAGGACTAAAAAAATTTGGTTTTTATTCGTCTTTTGTTTACTATTGTTCCCGGAAAGGACAACCTGCCCCGCGCCAACAAGGGCCGGCTTTCGTAAAAATACGGCGTTTTCGGGATTTTCTCCGCCTTTTTCCGGACAGGCGGAAGGCCAGCGGGGACACCCGGCCTGGGCCATATCTTCTGGAGACGGGCGGGCGGCCCAAAGGACGCGAAGCCTGGCGCCCCCGCCCCTCCCACCCCTTCGGCGGACCCGCTTTTTTCCCGGGGACGGGGAATCCTTTCTTCGGATGTTCACCTTTTTTCTATGTATGCCCGGGCTGCTGGCGCCTGCCGGCCCCGGGTCTAAAAAAAACCTGTCATGAGCACATCGTCCCATGTACCGCTCCCCCAGGGTCCATTCCTGGACCCCCTGACCCCGATCGGGGTAAAGCTGCTGCTGGGCAGGCCCTCCGGCAGGGCGCTGCTGCTGGACTTTTTGGGGGCCCTGCGCCCCGGGCATCGGCCTGCCGCCATCCGCTATGGACCGCAGCGCGGGCCGGGCTTCTCTTTTGAGAGTGCCGCAGGGCGGCGTTACCGCCTGGAGGTGCACCTGCACAAAAGGACCCGTTTCCGGGATCACGTCATGGAGGAGCTGTCCCGCATGCTGTGCCGGGGCTATGCCGGCCGGGCGGCGGATGCCTGCTATATAGGCCTGCTGAACTTCCCTTACCGCCGGGGCCGTCAGGGCAGCTGCATCCACCGCTTCCGCCTGCGGGAAGCGGGCTGGGGTCCCGCTTTCAGCCGCAGGGCGCAGGTCATCCTCGTGGAGATGCCGCGCTTCCGCAAGAAGCCGGAGGCGCTGCTGAGCCGCCTGGACCACTGGCTGTATGTCCTCAAGCACATGGGCGGCATGGACGAGATGCCCGCCTGGCTCCGCCAGCCACCTTTCCCGCAGCTGTTCCGGGCCGCCGCCGTCCCGGAGGCCAGCCGGGCCGACCTGCGCCGGTATATCGACGAGCTCTCGGCCTACTGCGCCGCACGCGGGGCGGAGGAAGAGGAGGCAGGGGCGGGAAGGCCGCCGCGGGTGGAGGATGCCGGCACCACCATGCCGCGGGAGATCGCTCTTCTGTTGCGGGGCCCGTCGTATCCCTGTCCGCGGAGGCTGGCGCTGCCCGCATGACCATAGGCCCGGAAGCGGCACCAAGGCAGGTATGCGCTCAGTCTTTCTTCAGCAGGGCCATCACGTCGGGATCACCTTCCAGGTTGCGCATCTGCCCCAGAATCCATTGCTGGCGCTGCCGTACATAACCGGAAGGGCGGCGGGCGTCGTAGGCCACGGGGTTGGGAAGGCAGGCAGCGATCAGGGCGGCCTCCCGGGCGCTGAGGCGGGCTGCGCTCTTGCCGAAATAGGCCTGCGAGGCCGCCTCGACGCCGAAGAGGCCCTCCCCGGTCTGGGCCACATTGAGGTAGACCTCCAGGATACGGCGCTTGCCCCAGAGCAACTCTATCATGAAGGTGAAATACGCTTCCAGCCCCTTGCGGAACCAGCTGCGGCCCTGCCAGAGAAACACGTTCTTGGCCGTTTGCTGGCTGATGGTGCTGGCGCCGCGGATGCGCCGGCCCTTGCGGTTATGCTTCCAGGCTTTTTCTATGGACTTAAAGTCGAAGCCGTTGTGGTCGGTGAACAGCTGGTCTTCCCCCGCCAGCACGGCCAGCCCGGCCGAAGGCGCGATCCGCGCATAAGAGACCCAGGGATGCCTGAGCGGGGTGTCGCTGCCGAGCAGGTGGAACCAGGTGCCGGCCATGGTCAGGGTGATGGGCGGGTTCACCCAGCGCAGGGCGACGATATAGACGAGCTGGGCGGCAAACAGATAAAGGAAAAGGCGCTTGAGTTTTCTCCAGGTGCGGGGGACAATACCTTTTCTTCGGATCTTCATGCAGGGCCGGACGGTTTTTCACCGCTAAGGTATCCAAAATCGCAGGAACCCGCCCCGGGGGAAAGGTCCGTGGCGGGTTCGCTGCCGGGTGAAGAGCTTGCTCCATGCGGGTCCTGAAAACGATCGCGGCGCCCTGGCCGGCGCAGCGCGCGTCGGGACCGCAGCGCTTTCCCGGCGCCCTTCAGCGCAGCCGTTTCAGGCGGAAGCTTCCTTCCGTGATCCGGTGGTGGTGTGCGAAGGCGCTGTCATACAGGGTCCCGGAGAAGCTGCCGCTCACCGTGAGACTGTCGAGGGCGGTGATCTGCACCCTGCCGTCAGCGGGGTGGCCGAACAGTTCCCCGAAGCCCGACAGCGACATAAAAAACTTTCCCTCCCCGTCAAAGTAACCCAGGCTCATGAGCTGCAGCTCTTCGGCCCCGCTGCCCGGCTCCGGCGCATAGTTGGTGTATTGCTTTCCGGGCTGCAGCGGGGCGGGGTGCAGGATGACCAGCGCCATGGCGTTGTGGTCGGCGATGAAGGCGTCCTTCAGGCCCACGAGGTTGACGCCATACCCTTCGCCCGCACGTATGTTGACCTGGGCCTCGGCCTGGGCCCCATAGCGCTGGGACTGCCCGTTCAGCTTGAAGCGCATGTAATATCCGCCTTCCGGCTCCCGCGGCTCCGGGGTGTCCCCGGATTTACCGCAGCCGGCGGCCAGCAGCGCCAGCGCCAGGATGAGCGGGGCAAAGCCCTGCAAAAATTTTCTGTGTATCTGGGACATAGGTCCGGATTGGCGGGGCTAGAACGAGAAGGCCAGCCCCAGGGTGAGGAAGGAGACGCCGTAGCCCAGCTCGGCAAAGACGCCGATGCCCGGGGTGAAGTAATACCGCCCCCCGACGAATAGGGTGAAGCCGGCGGCGCTGCCATAGTTGCCTGCGCCCGAGATGCCGTTGCCGCCCGCATCTTTATAGCTGTAATGCAGGATGTTGTAGGACAGCATCAGGCCCCCGTAAAGGTCCAGGGCCTCGCTGCGCAGCCCGTTGTAATGGTAAGCGCTGCGCAGGCCGATGATGGTATAGTTCCACTTTTCCTTATAGGAGCTCGTGGAATATTTATAGCCTTTGATGCCGGCGTAGCCACCCAGGCTGATGACGCCGGGGCCGCCGATCTCCCAGACGCCGTGTTCATACTGAACGCTGAGGGCGGGGGTCTGGCTGCCATAGCTGAAGCTGCCGATGGCGCTGCCCAGGCCGGCGCCGACGCTGAGGACATCGGAGCCCTGCTGGAAGGACTGGGCATGCAGGGGCCCCGCCCCGAGGGCGGCGGCCAGAATGAGAAGGAGGGTGATCTTTTTCATCGTCAGGGATTTGTGGTGTGGCGGATCCGGGCGGGGCAAACAGGCCCTGCGCCCGGGTTCAGAACAGGGCCGCGGTGATCTTCACGGTCAGGTACAATGACAGGAAGATACCCAGCGGGGACAGGTACCAGGCGGCCATTTCTTTGGTGCCGCCGGCGCGCAGGGACTGCTGCAGGATGTTGATCATCATCAGCAGCAGGTAGAAGACCAGCAGCAACAGCAGGCCGGCCTTCTGCATGATGGCGCTGAGCCCCGAGGCCAGCATCATCAGGCTCGAAGGGTCCCCCCAGAGCATGCGAAACAGCACCAGCACCAGCAGCAGGCCGGTCAGCGGTATCCCGCAGAGGGCGCCGGTGAGCAGCTCCTGCCGGAAGACGGGCCTGCCGCCTACGCACTTCAGGACGAAGGAGACGCAGGACACCAGGAGCATGCAGCAGAGCATCGCCAGGCCCAGCTTGATGACGGCGGAGAAGCCCAGGAACTGCCGCGCCGCGGCGCCGGCCAGCATCCAGGGGACGATCATGTACAGCAGGGCGGTGGAGGCCATGAGCAGCATCGCATTGGCGGGACCGCCCTCGCCCTGCCCGGTGAACAGGCGGCGCGTGCCGTCCATGGGCTGCAGCAGCACGGTGCGCAGCAGCAGGGGCAGGCTGCCGGTATAGAAAGCCGTGAGGCGCTCGCGGTCCAGCAGGCCGGCGGGGGCAGCGGCAGCGGCCGACGGTGTATCCGCCGGCATCGGGGCGGGATGGGGGTTGTTTTCCATGATGAACGATTTGAGGTGAGCGCAGATCGCCGGCGCCTGGGCCTGCAGCCTGCCAGGCTAAAGTAGGTGCACGCCGGCCCCCCGGCAAGCGGCATTGATCAGCTGCGCCTCCTCATTTATTTCCTGCACCCCGGCGCAGGGCGGGCCAGCCGCCCGCCTTTACCAAGCGCTATTGATCTTTTGCGGGCCTTAATCGATTTTTCGCCAAGTTTCGCGGAACAAGCGGCGGAAAAACCCTATTTTTTCGGCCCCTTGCCCATGCGACGACTACTGGCCCTCATCCCGCTGCTGTTCGTCACCCTCCTGCATGCCCAGCAGCGGGTGACCGATTCGCTGGACCTGCAGCTCCGCAACCCGGCGCTGGCCGACAGCCTGCGCCTGAACAGCCTGCTGGCGTTGAGCCATGCCTACAGCGCCACCGACCCCGACAAGGGCCTCGCCGCCGGGAACAAGGCCCTGGCCCTGGCGCTGCGGCTGCAGGACCGCAGGGGGCGGGCGACGGCCCTCAACTACATGGGCCTGAACCGCAGCGCACGCGGGGAGGACTCCCTGGCGCTGCTGCTCTATGACCGGGCTCTGGTGCTGCGCCGGCAGGAGGGGGACAGCATAGGCGTGGGCGTGCTGCTGCATCATATGGGCATCAGCCTGTACAACCGCACCCAGTACATGCCGGCCCTGGAGCGGCAGCTGCAGGCCGCCGCGCATTTCGCCCAGGCCGGCGCCCGTACCAAGTGGGCCGGCGCGACGAACAGCATAGGGGTCATCTACCTGGCCATAGGGGACTACCCCGCCGCGCTGCGGTATTTCCTGCAGGCGCTGCCGGTCTTCGAACAGGCGGGCATGCAGACCCAGTCCGCCCAGGTGCTGACCAACATTGGCCTGGTGTATTATCACCAGGGCGACTACACGCGCTCGCTGAGCTACCATGAACGGGCCAGGCGGATACTGGAAGGCCTGGGTGACCTCTACAGCCTGCAGAACACCCTGGGCAACCTGGGCAACACGTACGACAACGCGGGAGAGCCGCGGCGCGCCCTGCAGTGTTACGACAGCGCCATGGCCATCAACCGCCGCCTGGGCAACAGCCGGGGTCTGGCCAGCAACTTCATCAACATCGCCATCGTGAGCCAGGGCCTGCACCTCTATGACAGTGCGCAGCGCTACCTCGACAGCGGCGCCGTCCTCAGCCGCGCCCTGGGCAACGACTATTACCTGAGCATCATCCACAGCTACCGCTCTTCCCTGTATGCCGAAGCGCCGGCGGCCCTGCTGGCCCGCAGCGGCATTTCTCCCGCGGGGCGCTATGGCGCGGCCGCCGCAGAGTTGCAGCGGGCCCTGGCCCTGGCGCGCCGCAACGGAGACCTGGCTACCGAAAGTGAAGCGATGGGGACGCTGAGCGCCCTGTACGAAAAACAGGGCAGGACCGGTGACGCCCTCCAGGCCTACAAGGCACATGTCCGCCTCCGCGACAGCCTGGTCAACAGCGACAAACGCACCGCCATGGCCCGCATGGAGATGCAGTATGCCTTCGACAAAAAGCAGGCGGCCGCCGCCGCCGCCCGGGACAAGGAACAGGCCCTTGCCGCCGCCGAGATCGGGCGCCAGCGCACGCTCAAAAATGCGGTAGGCGGCGGGGCCGCGCTGCTGCTGGCGGCGGCGGCCCTCAGCTTCGCCTTTTACAAAAAGCGGCGCGACGCCGAAGGGCGGCGGCAGGAGGCGGAGCTCCGCGCCCAGGTGAGCGACACCGAAATGAAGGCCCTGCGGGCGCAGATGAACCCGCACTTCATCTTCAATTCCCTGAACTCCATCGGCGACTATATCGCCCGGCACGATACCGCCGCCGCCGACTACTACCTCAGCCGCTTCGCCGCCCTGATGCGGATGATCCTGGAGCATTCCGAACACCGGGAGATCCCCCTGTCGGAGGACCTCAAGGCCCTGGAGGCCTACATAGAACTGGAGGCCCTGCGCATGAACCACCGCTTCAGCTACGAGATCCGGGTGGACGAGGCCATAGACCGGGAGAGCACCCTGGTGCCGCCCCTGTTGCTGCAGCCCTTCGTGGAAAACAGCATCTGGCACGGCATCGCCCCCAAGCGCGGCGAAGGACACATCCTGATCGAGATCCGCCGGGAGGCGGAGATGATCAACTGCATCGTGGAGGACAACGGGGCGGGACGCGCGGCCGCGGCGAAGGCGCCGGGAGAACGCAAGGGGCTGGGCATGAAGATCACCCGCTCCCGCATAGACATCCTCAACCGCCTCAAGCGCTCCCGCGCCGGCATAGAGCTCTCCGACCTGGCCGAGGGGATGCGGGTGGAGCTGCGCCTGCCCCTGGAGCTGCTTTTTTAGAGGCCCTCCTTAAACCCACCGCATGATCCGCACCCTCATCATCGACGACGAACCCCCCTGCGTAGACCGCCTCCGCCGGCTGATGGAGGCGCACTGCCCCGGCCTGCACCTGCTGGCCGGCTGCGCGAGCGCCGCCGAGGCCATGGACGCGCTGCAGCGCCTCGACCCGGAGCTGGTCTTCCTGGATGTGCAGCTGGGCGGGGACAGTGGCATTGACTTGCTGGAGGCCCTGCCCCATATCGCCTTCGAAGTGATCTTCACCACGGCCTACGATCGCTATGCCGTCCAGGCCTTCCGCTTCAGCGCCATGGATTTCCTGCTCAAGCCGGTGGAGGCGGCAGCGCTGGTAGGTGCCGTGGCCAAGCTGGAGCACAAACGCAGCCGCGAGGAAAAGGCCCGCCAGTTCGAGACCCTGTTCCACAACCTGCGGCATCCCCCCGGCGCCGCCAGGATCATCAGCGTGCCCACGGTCAGCGGCATGGTCTTCCTCCGCGTGCAGGAGATCATCCGCTGCGAGGCCAGCGTCAATTACACCACCCTCTACCTGGCGGACCAGCCGAAGATCACGGTGGCGAAAACCCTCAAAGAGTTCGAGGAGCTGCTGACCCCGCACGCTTTCTGCCGGGTGCACAACTCGCACCTGATCAACCTGGCCTGCATCAGGAGCTACCACCGGGGCAAGGGAGGCTACGTCACCCTGAGCGACGGCTCCTCCGTAGAGGTCTCCTCGCGCCGCAAAGAAGCGTTCCTGCGCCGGCTGTCGGAGCTCTGAAGGACCGGGCGGAGGTGCGGCCCGGTTCTACAAGGACCCCCAGCTGCGCTTCCTGGCCAATTTTGTTCCCCTGATCCCTTACGTCATCCCCGGGCTGACGGACAGGGTCCTGAACGCCGTGGACTGGTATCCCGTATGCGTGCCCCTGGTCCTCCTGATCTACGGGCCGGGGATGGAGGGATACCTGACCATCCCCCGCCCTGAGGTTATCCGGTAATTTCTGGAATCCGAAGGCATAAATACCTCATATTTGTTCTGCTGCAAATCTGGCGCAGCCGAAAATTTTGTTTTACGAAATGATGATGGCCGCATGCGCGTGGCGGCGTGAGAAGTAAAAGGCGCTATTTTTCATCTGCCCGAAACTATGCGCTGCTTTGAGGCTCTTGAACCTGTAACGGCAAAAGAGGTAACGATGTAATTGGTTTGTTTGTTCCCGGTGTTGATGAAGCTGTGCAGCGGGCCATTCGGGCAGGAGCAATAAGCCATCCCGCAACAGTGCAGGACGACAGGTACAGGCAGGGAATGTTTAAAGCCCCTTTTCCATATTTGGCAATTCAAAAGAAAACATACGCAAGATGCCCTTATTAAAAAGACGACCGCTTTCCGTAATTATTGTCGCCATACTGTTCATGTTGGCCGGTGGTGTCGGCTTTATATATCACGCCATGGAGTTCTTTGAAAAAGGTTCAATGGATGTTGCGTTCGTCTGGGTTCTTCTTTTACGGATCCTTGCGGTGGTTTGTGGAATATTGCTGCTTCAAGGCGTCCATTGGGCCCGTTGGCTGGCCTTGGCTTGGCTTGCATACCACGTTGTATTAAGTGCTTTCCATTCAGCTTCAGAAACTATTACTCATTCCATACTATGGATAATTGTTGCTGTCCTGCTCTTCATTCCAAAGTCTGCGGCCTATTTCACAGGTGAACGGGAAAGAAACGAAAATGGCCAAAAATCCCGTTGACTGAAAACACCGAACCGCCCACAGGCCGTTTTACCTCCGGCGGACTGCATGGCGACATGGGAGCGATGACCATCATGGCCTGTCGTAATAAGTTCAGCTTTTGTACTTCTGATCCCGCCCGAACGCCAAGTGGCTAAACCGATAGTCCCATATTGGTGTTGCGCAGCATAAGGGATGTACCAACCTATGGCCTGCTTTTCCTCCATGGCCAAACATTTCCGGCGATCCGTTTGCGCAACAGGCACGTCAGGGGCGCCCGCCTGAAAGGTCTTCCAGCGGCGCTTTCCTGTGCAGGAAGGCCTGCTTGAAGCGGGCGGGAGAACAGCCTGTGGCCTTGCGGAACATCCTGGAAAAATTGCCCGGCTCTTCAAAGCCGAGCAGGTAAGCTACTTCTTTGGCCGACTGGTCGGTATAGATCAGCAGGCGCTTGGCCTCCTGGACGATGCGGTGATGGATGAGCTGCAGGGGGGAGGGCTGCCCGTGCATGGCAAAATAATTGGCGAGGGTCTTCGGCGACTTGTTCAGCATCTCTGCATAATGCCGCACCTGGTGGTGTTCCCTGTAGTGCATTTCCACCAGCAGGTTGAAACGGCGGAACAGATGGTACCAGGGGTCGTCCAGGCTGCCCTCGGGCATCTCCTGCTGCCGCGCCAGGCGCGTCAGCTTGATGATGAGGCGCTTCAGCAGCACCCGCAGCATCTCACCCTGGATATGGTCGCGCAGGCCGTATTCCTCGATGAAATACCTTTTCAGCTCCGCCAGCTGACGGTTCTCGTCTTCGGTCAGCTTAAGGACCAGGGCGCCGCGGGTATGATAGAAGAGGAAGCCGACGCAGGAGACCTCCTGGTCGTGGTCCGCTATGCAGTAAAAATCCCTGTTGAACTGCCAGCCGACGATCTCTGATGGGCGCTGGAAGCGGAAGGAATGATGCATCACCATGAGCAGCACGCTGCGGGAAGGCAGCTCGGAAGGGAACTCGTCGATGTAGACCTGCTGCGCAGGTCCGGGGTTCCAGGCTATCGTCAGCAGGCAGTCCTGCCCGTCGCGCGAAAAGAAAAAGCGGTCGAAGCGGGATTCCATACTGACCAGCTGCAGCCTGCCACCGCTGGTTTTTTCCTCGAAAAGCCATTTCATGGGCCTGGGGGTTTTGCCGGTGGAGGCGGACGGGGCGTCCGCCTCACGGCAAAGCTATTCGATTATTGGCTGATGCTGAACCTGACGACGTTCTTGGCGGCGGGGACCGGGTACTGGTCACCCACGGCGTCGATGACGCCGGATTCCGGGGCGTCGGCGGGATTACCGCCGAAGGCGCCCTGGTGCAGGCCCGCGCCGGGGTATTCGGAGAGGGCCGTGCCGTCGTCCCAGAGGACCACCTTGCCACTGAAGTCTCCGGAGGCCGAGGCTTCTACGCCTTCCTTGCCGAAGGAATAGAACCAGTCGTTGGAGTAGCCGAACATGGTGGCGAAGCTGATGCGGTCCCCGGGCAGGTAGTCGATCTGCTGCTGTATGCTGCCGCCGGCGCTGCTGCCCAGGGATGGGAGCAGGACGGCCGTCTTGGGCTCGGCGACCAGGTAGACATGCCGCACGCCTTCCCGGGCGGACAGGGCGGCCTGCAGGGCGGTGCCATCGCCTTTCTGGGCGATGTCGCTCAGGCCCATGCCTTCATCCGCCTGGCCGGGGCTGAACAGCGGGTTATCCCCGCGGTAAACGACGATCAGCACCGGGGACAGGGGGGTCATGATGCCGGTGTTTGCGCTGGCCCAGGAGGCCAGGCCGCTGTTGTCGCCCATTTCGGCGAGGGGCGTCAGGCCGTTGGCCGACTTCTGGCCGGCTTCGTACAGGGGGGCGGGGTTGAGCAGGTTGCCGCCCAGGGCATTGGATACGGCCCATACGCCGGGGCTGAAGGGCGTCTCGTTGGCCGTGCCTCCGGAGATGTTGGCCAGCGTGAGCTCAAAGACCGACTGTCCTTCATAGCTGAGGGTGGCGCGCATCAGCTGGTTGGCGGGCAGGTAGGAAAAGCCCTGGGCATCCATGCCCTTGACCTCGGTGACCACGCCGTCGGGGTCCGGCGCAGCCGTGTGGGGATTGGACATGCCGGGGGCCTGGTTGATGCGGCTGCCGTTGTCCCAGAGGCGGAGCTGGTCGGAGACATCGCCTTCGATAGGCTGCCCCTGGTCATCATAGAGGCGCAGCCCCGGGTTCTCCGGCGCGAAGAACAGGTCGCTGGACCACCCGTACATGGTGGCGAAGCTCAGCGCCTGCCCCGGCGCAGCCGAGAAGCGGATGCTGACCTGATGGCCGGGGAGAATTACGGGCGGATCGCCGCCGCCCTTGAAGGTGCCCGACTCCACCAGGGGAAGGGCGGTCAATACGTTTTCCACCGTAACGGTGGCGTGCTTGCCGGGCATGGGATGGTGATCCTTGTGGCAGGCGGCGAACAGGGCCAGAAGGGCCGCGGACAAAATCAGTTTTTTCATGACGGGTCGTTTGGTGAAGAAGTCACAAATGTCCTGCGGCCGTCCCGGCGAAACCAGGCCAAAGTTCCCGAAGGGTATGCCGTTTTTCCCTTTAACATCTTTTTAGCCTTTCCAAAGCCTGGCTGCACGGCGTGTTGGACGGGCAGAACTTCCCGGACAGGGCCGGAGGGGTCCGGGCGCTCCTCAGGCCGGGATCGAACAAAATGCCTATCTTTCAGTTTAATAAGCAGGTTCCCCCCGGAACCCCGCCTGCGCAGGGCGGCCCGCTTCTGCAAATCCCGGCCATGCTGATCAAGATCCACCCGCAAAACCCCCGTTCCCACAAACTGGAGCATGTCGTGAGCTGCCTGCAGCAGGGCGGCGTGATCATCTACCCCACCGATACGGTATACGGCATCGGCTGCGACATCTTCCAGGCCAGGGCGGTGGAGCGCATCTGCCGCATCAAGGGCATAGACCCCAAAAAGGCCCAGTTTTCCTTTATCTGCCAGGACCTCAGCCACCTCGCCGATTTTACGAAGAGCATCAGCACGCCCCTGTTCCGGCTTTTAAAGCGCTCCCTGCCCGGACCCTTCACCTTTATCCTGCCCGCGGGACGGGCGGTACCCCGCCTGCTGAAGACCCGCAAGGAGACCGTGGGCATCCGGGTGCCGGATAACCTGATCTGCCAGACCATCGTCGAGATGCTGGGCCATCCCATCATGAGCAGCTCCCTGCCGGCGGACGACCATGTGGAGGCCTATACGGATCCGGAGGTGATCGAGAGCAAGTTCGGCGCCATGGTGGACATGGTCGTGGACGGCGGGCCGGGGGGCATCATCCCCTCCACTGTCGTCGACTGTACCGGCGACAGCCCCCAGGTGCTGCGTGCCGGCGCCGGCGAGCTCTCCGATGTCGCCTGAAACCCTGCTGCCCATGCGCCCTACCTGTTTGCTGATGCTGCTGCTGATCGCCCTGCTGCCCGCGGGAGCCCGCGCCCAGGCACCGTGGCCGGCCCCGGCCGCC
>CBINPH010000038.1:0-14282 GCA_966252445.1 uncultured Chitinophagaceae bacterium
AAAAAGCGGTCGCTTAAAGAAGAGGTGATCAGCCACATCAAGGGGGTGTTGCCCCATCTCGACAACCGGCTGGGCATCCTCGATACCAAAACCGGGGCATTCCTGGGCAACCTGCAGTCCCTGACCGGGGACTACCAGGGAATCACGCCCCCCAATCAGGTACCATGAAAAAAGCCACCGATTTCCGGGCCACCCTGGCCATCACCCTGCTGGCGCTGGCCGCCCTGGCTTGCCACAAGGGTGATGATGAAGGCGCCATTGTGGATGATTTTATCCCCGAGATCTCCAATGCCTGGGAAGACGGGGCGACTGGGAATGTATACATACTCAGCGCCGATTCGGCAGACGTGCCGGCCGGCACCTTTACCGGCACCAGGCAGCATCCTGATTCCGCGGACATCCCCGAGCTGTCCGGATCCTTCGTACATGAGCGCATCCAGTTCACCTTCACCAGCGGGCATCCCCAGGGGATAACCTACAAAGGCGTCATCGATACCGTGCATCCCAACCGCATGCGGCTGGCTGCCGTTCCCGGCGGGGATTCCCTGCATCTGGAGCATCCTTGAGACGGCCGCGCTGCATCACTCACCACGACAACCATACGTTATGATCCTACTCATCATCCTTGCGCTCATCCTGCTTGCCGTATTGCTGATCGTCAGCGTCTTCAACAAATTCGCGCGCAACCGCAATGCGGTGCAGGACGCCTGGAGCAATATCGACGCAGCCCTTAAACGCCGCCATGATCTGCTTCCGGCCCTGGTCAATACGGTCAAGGGCTATGCTGCGCATGAGCGCCACACCCTGGAAGGCGTCACGGAGGCGCGGCAGGCGGCCATGCTGGTCCCTGCCGGGGATATCAACGGCCGGATCGCGGCAGAAGACCGGCTGCAAGGGGCGCTGCGGGGCATGTTCGCGCTAAGCGAGCAGTATCCTGATTTGAAGGCCAGCGCCTCGTTCCTGGAATTGCAGCAGCAGCTGGGAGAAATTGAAACCAACCTGGAGCGCAGCCGCCGCTATTACAATGCCACGGTGCGTGACAACAATACCTACGGAGAGAGCTTCCCGGGGGTGTTGCTGGCGGGCCTGCTCCGCTACCGCCCCTTCAGCTTCTTCGAGGCGGAGGATACGGAGCGATCGCCCGTACCTGTGGATTTCTCGTCTCCCCCGCCCGGTTCAACACCCCATCCATGAAATACCTGCTCTTCGTGTGGGTCTGCCTGCCGGCTACCCTGATGGGCCAGGGCTTCCGGGTGGACAGCTTTCATGCCGACATCCGTATCGATTCTTCGGCAAGCTTTACCGTGCGGGAGCATTACCGGGTGAACTTTTCCTCGTCGGCCCACGGACTCTGGCGGAAAATCCCCCTGCTGTATCAGTTCCGGAACCGGCAGGGAGGGCGGGAGAAACGGCGGATCATCTTGTCGGCGTTCAGCGCCGGCGGGCGGCCGTGCCAGACGCATGTGGAGAACGGCTATTTCAGTGCCCGGATCGGTGATCCCGGCCGGCTGGTGAGCGGCGTGCAGGACTACACCCTGTCTTACCGGGTGGAAGGGGCTTATCTTTTTTCTGATTCTTCGGTCCAATGCTATTGGAACCTCCTGGGCGATACGTGGGACGCCGACATAGACCACGCTACATTTTCCGTACAGCTGCCGGGGGCGATGCTCCTGCCGCAGGATGCCGTAGCGGTCTATACCGGGCTCCATGGCAGCGCCGGGCAGGCTGCCGAAGACCATATCCGGCAGGGAGGGGTAGACGGCCGCAGCCTCGAAACACTCGGTCACGGCCGTGACATGACGCTGCTGGTGACCCTCCCTCCCGGCAGCGTGGCCGCCCCTTCCCCCCTGAGGGTCTGGAGCCGGACCTATGGCTGGATCCTCATCCCGCTCCTGCTCACCCTGATCGTTTACGCCGTCTGGCGCCGCTTTGGCAGGGACGACCATTTTGCCGTTGCGGTGGCTTACCAGGCGCCGGAAGGGGTGGACCCTGCCCTGGCCGGATTCCTGATCAATGACCGGAAGGACCGTAGGGACTTGGTGGCGCTGATCCCGTACTGGGGGGCTGCGGGCCTGTTGAAGATCGAAGAGAAAAAGGGGGCCGGGCTCTTCGCCCGCAGCGATACCATACTCCACCGTTTGGCGGCCCTGCCCGCCGATGCCCCGGCATACAGCCGCATACTCTTCGAGGGGCTGTTTTCCGGTGGCGATGAGGTCAGTGTCCGCAGCCTCAGGAATCGCTTTTACAAGACCATGGAACGCGCCGGCGCCGAGCTCGGCCGGCAGGCGGCACGCTCCGGCTACTACCTGGCCAGCTCCCGGCGCGCCACCGTAGTGCTCACGGTGCTCATCTTTTTATTGGGTTTCCTGGGCTTCAGCTGGATGAAAGATGCGTTTGGCCTGGGGGCCGCCGTTGCCTGGGGTGTTGTCTGCACCCTGCTGATCGTGTTCACCCGCCGGTATATGATCAAGCCTTCGCCTGAAGGCACAGCCCTGAAGAGGCAACTGTCCGGTTTCAGGATGTTCATGGAAAAAGCGGAGCGCCCACGGCTCGAGACCTTGCTGCGCGAGGACCCTGCCTATTTCGAGAAGACCCTCGGCTACGCCCTGGCTTTCGGCATGGTCCGGGAGTGGAGCCGGCGTTTCGACGGTCTCGATCTCCGTCCCCCTTCCTGGTATGAGGGTCACCCGGGGCCCACTTTCTCCGCCCGCCATTTTGCCCGCGGCTTCAGCGCATCCATGGACGGTATGCAGCAGGCTATGGCCAGCGCCCCGGCCTCTTCGGGCCGCAGCGCGGGCGGTTCGTCGGGCGGGGGCTTTGGTGGGGGTGGGGGAGGGAGTTGGTAAGCCCCGCAGCCGAGCACCGGGAATTTTTTACTTTTGCTGCCGGCCGCCGTTCGTTCAAATAGCGCATGTCTTTTCTGGTTTTACGCTTATATTTGGCGTTTGACCGAGCCGCCTGCTCCGGCATACAGGCATAGCCCCGGGGATCGGCGCCGGAACGGCTCTGACGGATGATGACCGGATGCCCGGACGGTAGACAGGCCGGCCTACAACGAATCAAAAAACAGGACGTATTCCAACTGATTATCAAAAAGCGGTTCATGAAAAGAGTAGTCATCACGGGGCTGGGGGCCATTACGCCATTGGGCAACACCATTGCCGAATTCTGGGAAAATATCGTCGCGGGCAAAAGCGGCGCGGGGCCCATCACGAAGTTCGATGCGTCGAAGTTCAAGACCCAGTTTGCCTGCGAAGTCCGTGGCTTTGATCCGGAACAATATATCGACAGAAAGGAACTGAAGAAATACGATCTCTTTACCCAATACGCCATAGCCGCCAGCGATCAGGCCATCAGCGATGCGGGCCTGGACTTTTCGGCCATGCCGGAAGAAGAGCGCTATGAAGTGGGGGTCATCTGGGCCACCGGCAACGGTGGCATAGGAACCTTCGAGGAGCAGGTCCGGGATTTTTACGCCGGGGACGGCGTGCCCCGTTTCAATCCTTATTTTATCCCGAAGATGATCGTGGATATTGCCGCCGGGGTCATCTCCATCCGGCATAAGCTGCACGGTCCCAATTACGCGACAGTATCGGCCTGTGCGTCATCCAACACGGCGTTGATCAATGCCTTCGATACCATCCGCATGGGGAAGGCCCTGATCATGGTGGCCGGGGGCTCCGAAGCGGGGATTACCCCGGCCTCCATAGGAGGTTTCAATGCCTCCCAGGCGCTTTCGAAGAACAACGCTTCGCCGGCGACGGCTTCCCGCCCCTTCGACAAGGACCGGGACGGCTTCGTGGTCGGGGAGGGCGGGGGCGCCCTGATCCTCGAGGAACGGGAACATGCCCTGCAGCGGGGAGCGCGCATTTACGCGGAAGTGGCCGGCGGGGGCATGGCCGCCGACGCGTATCACCTGACGGGCACACCGCCGGACGGCCTGGGTGCGTCCCTGGGCATTGCCAAGGCGCTCGCCGACGCGGGAATCGGCCCGGAGCAGGTCGATTACATCAATGCCCATGCGACCTCTACCCCCCAGGGCGACATAGGAGAGCTGCAGGGCATCAGCAGGATCTTCGGCGACCTGCCCGCACAGATCAGCGCCACCAAATCCATGACCGGTCACCTGCTGGGCGGCGCCGGGGCCATTGAGAGCATCATTGCCACCTTATCCGTGTACCATGACATCATCCCCGGAACCATAAACACCACCCATCCGGACGAGTCCATTCCGAAGGGTCTCCATCTGGTGCTGGGGGCCTCTCTGCACCAGCCCGTGCGGTACGCGCTGAACAATACTTTTGGGTTCGGAGGCCACACCGCCTCCTCGGTATTCCGCAAACATGCGTCCTGACGAATCCGCCGCTGTTGGGCAGCGGGGCGTATCTTTGCCGGGTACATCATCTTTTTCTCTATGAAGATCTTCCGAACGGTCGGCGTCGCCGCCGCTCTGCTGGCCATCGTCAGCGCCTACCTGCCCTGGGTGTATATTGATGCCGGTACGCTGCATGGCACACTCAGCGGCATGAACACCCGGGGAAGCAATTTCGGGGAACCCGGTTTGCTGACCATCACCTTTGCCATCCTGTTTCTGCTTTCCGCCGTTATTCCCCGGGTATGGGCTAAACGCGCTGGGCTTTTTTTCCCCGTGGTCATCGTCGCCTGGAACATCCGCAACCTGGCGCTTTTTACGCGCTGCGAAATGGGCTACTGCCCCGTCCTGCGGGTGGGCATGTACCTGACCCTCATCGCCTCCGCCGCCATCATGCTGGCCGCTGTCCTTCCCTACATGCCGCCCAGGGAGAAAGCCTGAGCGGGCAGGAAGAAGGCCGGCTGGTTCAGGGGCGGAACAGTCTTCCCACCAGGTATACCGCCAGGGCTGCCAGGAGTCCCGTCAGCACGCTGCGCAGGGCCTCCCGCCAGCGAGGCTGGCCCAGATATGCCGCTTTCGTATAGCCGAAGACCAGCAATAGGGAAAGGGTTATGGCTGCCGTGCAGCGCAGGGCCACCGGCGCTGCCCAAAAAAAGTAGGGCAGCAGGCAGGCCAGGGCTGCGGCAAAGAAAGTGAGGCCTACACGCCATCCGTTGCGGCGGGCCCTGCGGAAATCGGGTAAGGGCAGCCCCAGGCCATACTCAGCCAGGAGGCTGTTCCAGTGCATGCGGTAGCGCAGGGTTTCCTCGTCGGCCTTTTCGAGGATATCGGGGGGCATGTCCAGCCGGCCGAGGATGCTGCGCAGCCGGAGGTGGGATACCGCTCCCGGCTTCGCCGGCAGCTGCGCCCATTGCTCCGGGTCCAGGTCTTCTTCGGCCTGGTTGACCACGGTCTGATAAGCGGCATAGCCCAGCGCCAGGGCGATGAGCAGGCTCTCGGCCAGGCAGGCGACCAGGACCAGCGCCGAGGACTCCACCACCGCGCTCAGGGCCGCCGCCAGGGCGAAGGGCAGCACCAGCCCGTCAGAGAGGCCAATGAGCACATCGGTGACCGCCCCCGAGCTTTGGAGAAAGCGCTCCCGCCATACCTTGGTATCTGTCAGCCCCATGCAGCAAGGGTTTGGCCGATGATCTGCACACATTCCTCCAGCTGTGGCCGGGTGATGACCAGGGGAGGGGCGAACCGGATCTTGTCCCCATGCGTGGGTTTGGCCAGCAACCCCTTTTCCATCAGGTCCAGGCATATGCCCCAGGCCGCCTGGGGATCCGCATGGCGGATCACCACGGCATTGAGGAGGCCCTTGCCGCGCACCGCTGCCAAGCAGGGTAGGTCCAGCGCCCGCAGGGCTTCCCGAAAATATTCACCCAGGGCCGAGGCCTGCTCGGCCATATGCTCTTCCTGCAGGACCTCCAGCGCCGTCACCGCGACACGGCAGGCCAGGGGGTTGCCGCCATAGGTCGAGCCGTGCTCGCCGGGCCGTATGGTCTCCATGACCACATCGTCCGCCAGTACGGCGGACACGGGCAGCATGCCCCCGGAGAGGGCCTTGCCCAGGATCAACACGTCCGGGCGCACTCCTTCGTAGTCGCAGCAGAGCATGCGGCCGGTGCGACAGAGTCCGGTCTGGATCTCATCGGCCATGAGCAGCACCCCCGCCTCCCGGCAATATTGGCGGGCTTTGGCCAGGTAGCCTTCCGGGGGGAGCACGACGCCGGCCTCGCCCTGGATGGGTTCGACCAGGAAGCCGGCCACCTCCGGGTCCTCCAGTGCCGTGGCGAGGGCATCGGCGTCGCCGAAGGGAATGATCTGATAGCCCGGGGTATAGGGACCGTAGCCGTTGCGGGCCGCGGGATCTGTGCTGAAAGAGACGATGTTCACCGTTCGGCCGTGGAAGTTGTTGGCGCAAACCACGATCTTCGCCCGCCCTTCGGGCAGTCCCTTGACCTCGTAGGCCCATTTGCGGCAAAGCTTGATGGCGGTCTCCACGGCTTCCGCCCCCGAGTTCATGGGCAGCACCTTATCATAGCCGAACAGCCGGGTGATGTAAGCGCAGAATTCCCCCAGGGCGTCCGAGTGGAAGGCCCGGGAGGTGAGGGTCAGTTGCTGGGCCTGCTCCAGGAAGGTGTCCAGTATGCGGGGATGGCCGTGGCCCTGGTTCACGGCGGAATACGCCGACAGGAAGTCGTAATAGCGCTTGCCGTCCACATCCCAGAGAAACACACCTTTGCCGCGGTGGAGCACGACGGGCAGCGGATGATAATTGTGCGCGCCATACTGTTCTTCCAGCTGCAGATAAGCAGCCGTCCGGGCTTCCCTTGAAGAGGTCTGGATCATACCGCTAAGGTACGCCTTTTTACCCTTTGGGGCCGGCGGGAGCGGGCCGGGGTGGCCCTATACGGCATAGCCGGCATGGCGGAAGACGGACCGGAGGTTGGGATAGCTGTAAGGCAGGTAACGGGCAATGTTTTCTGGGCGGATCCACTGGATATCGATGATGTCTTCTTCTATCTGTGGCACGGTCAGCTCCTGGCCGGTGAAGGACATGCGGTACCAGTGGGTGCGCTTGAGAATGCGGCGGCCGTCCTGGCTGTAAGCATGCCAGGTATCCGGCAGGGTGGCCGTGATGCCGATGCTGTGCAGGCCCGTCTCTTCGGAGACCTCCCGCAGCGCCGTGTCCTCCGGCGTTTCCCCGGGATCCATCTTGCCCTTGGGCAAGTCCCACTTGCCCCGGCGGAACATCAGCAGGATCTCGCCGGCCGGGTTGGTGACCAGGCCTCCGGCCGCTTCCATGGGGGCATAGCGCGTTTCCAGCGCCTGCAGCAGCTCCTCGGCCGCAGCGCTTTCCCATACATATCCCTTGATCTGCTCGCTCTCCAGGCGCTGGAGCAGGGTATCGATCTGCTCCGGCCGGGGATCATGCAGCAGGGTAAGCCCTTCGGCGCTGATCCGTTCGCGGATCTCCGCGTCGGCTTCCCGGCAGAGCAGGAGCGGTTTGCCGTCTATATACAACGTAGGCATGGTTTAGGGGATAAGGTCATTTGAGCCGGAAGCGGATGCCTTGGGCCAGCGGCAACTCCCGGGAATAATTGATGGTATTGGTCTGGCGGCGCATGTATCCTTTCCAGGCGTCGGAGCCGGATTCGCGGCCGCCCCCCGTTTCTTTCTCTCCGCCGAAAGCCCCGCCGATCTCCGCGCCGCTGGTGCCAATGTTCACGTTGGCGATGCCGCAGTCCGATCCGGCTGCAGAGAGAAATTGTTCGGCCTCCCGCAGGTTCAGGGTCATGATGGCCGAAGACAGGCCTTGGGGCACCTGGTTTTGCAGGGCGATGGCCTCCTCCAGGGTCTTGTATTTGATCAGGTACAGAATAGGGGCGAAGGTCTCCTGCTGGACGATGGGAAAATCGTTTCTCACCTCGGCAATGCAGGGCTTCACGTAACATCCGCTGGTATAGCCCTTGCCCTTCAGCACGCCGCCCTGAACCAGAAAGCGGCCCCTGGACTTGCGGATCTCTTTCAGGGCCTCGCTGTACTGGCGTACCGCGTCCTTGTCGATCAGGGGGCCCACATGGTTTCTTTCATCCAGGGGGTCGCCTATGCGCAGCTGCCTGTAAGCCGCCGCCAGTTTCTTTTTGAAGGAATCGTATATTTTTTCATCGACGATCAGGCGCCGCGTGGTCGTGCAGCGCTGCCCTGCCGTACCTACCGCGCCGAAGACGGCCCCGGTGAGGGCCGTCTCCAGGTCCGCATGACGGGTGATGATGATGGCGTTGTTGCCTCCCAGTTCCAGGATAGACCTGCCCAGGCGCGCGCCGACGGCTGCGCCCACCGCCCGGCCCATGCGGGTGGAGCCGGTGGCCGATATCAGGGGTACACGGTCATCCGCCGCCAGCCAGGAGCCTACTTCTCGGCCGCCCACCACCAGGTTGCTGATGCCTTCGGGCAGATGGTGCCGGGCCAGGACTGCGGCAATGATCTTCTGGCAGGCGACCGCACAGAGCGGTACTTTTTCCGAAGGCTTCCAGACCAGGGTGTTGCCGCAGACCAGGGCGAGGAAGGCATTCCAGCTCCATACGGCCACCGGGAAATTGAAAGCGGTAATGATGCCGGTGACCCCCAGGGGATGCCATTGCTCATACATGCGGTGGCCGGGCCGTTCGGAATGCATGGTCAGCCCGTGCAGCTGCCTGGACAGGCCCACGGCAAAATCGCTGATGTCGATCATTTCCTGAACCTCGCCCAGGCCTTCCTGCAGGCTCTTACCCATCTCATAGGACACCAGCCTGCCCAGCCACTCCTTTTTCTCCCGGAGCACCAGGCCCACCTGGCGGATGATCTCTCCCCGCCGCGGGGCCGGTATGTCCCTCCAGGTGGTAAAGGCATTCTCCGCGGCGTAGATGATCTTGTCGTAATCCCTGCGGGCGGTGGCGCTGACGGTGGCAATGAGGCGGCCGTCGACCGGGGAGTAGGAGGGAATGGCCGTGCCTCCTCCTTTCAGCCATTTGCTGCCGGTGGACACACCGCTGTTCTCGCTTTCAATAGATAGTGCTTTAAGGAAATCCATGGTGCTTGTGCAATTTTCCGAGTTATTATCGTAATGGATTCATATACAGGAAAATATACAGGATATGTGTATTTTTAATATTGTTCTGATGCATTCGGGAAATCCCCGGATTTGACGTCTTCCAGATACTGCACGCAGGCGTTTTTGATGTCCTCATAGAGGTTCAGGTAGCGCCGCAGGAAGCGGGGACGGAAGTCCTTGTTGATGCCGAGCATGTCGTGCATGACCAGGACCTGCCCGTCGACCTCAGCGCCCGCGCCGATGCCGATGGTGGGGATCTGGAGATGGCGGGTCACCCGTCCGGCGAGCGCAGAGGGGATTTTTTCCAGGACAAGACCGAAGCCACCGGCTTCCTGGATGATGCCGGCGTCCCTCACCAGCTTTTCGGCCTCCGCTTCTTCGGTGGCGCGCACGGCGTAGGTGCCGAACTTGTAAATGGATTGGGGCGTGAGTCCCAGATGCCCCATCACCGGTATGCCGGCCGATACGATGCGGCGGATGGTTTCGGCTTCCTGTTCCCCGCCCTCCAGCTTGATCGCATGCGCACCGGCTTCTTTCATGATGCGGATGGCGGAATTCAGGGCTTCCCTGGAGTTGCCCTGATAGGAGCCGAAGGGCAGGTCCACCACCACCAGGGAGCGCCTGGCGGCCCGGACCACGGACGAGGCCAGGAAGATCATCTGGTCCAGCGTGATGGGCAGGGTCGTTTCATGGCCGGCGATGACGTTGGAGGCGGAGTCCCCCACGAGGATCACATCCACGCCGGCATCGTCGAAAATGCGGGCCATAGAATAATCGTAGGCGGTGAGCATGCCGATCTTCTGGCCCTCCTGCTTCATCTTTTGGAGGGTGTGGGTCGTGATGCGTTTAACCTCTTTGTGTTGCGACATAGCGCGCTGTTTTATACCGGAAAGGGAGACGAATCTCCGGATCCCGAAGGTAGGGTAAATCGACAGAAAGTCGCCCCGCCCGTCCTGCCCAGGGGGCACTCAGGCCCGGTCCGTACGGTGCTTCCTTTGCAGGAAGGGCAGGACCAGCAGGCAGAGAAAACCCAGCAGGATGATCAGGGCGGTTTGGGCCAGCCAACTCAGCCACCCGAAGGCGAAACCATATACTTCGGCAATGCCATACAACTCCAGGGTCTTTTCGACAATAAGCTGGTAGGCTCCGATGCCGCCCTGCGTGGCGATCATCCCAACGCTGCCGAAAGTCAGGATGGACAGGCCTGCCCTTACCCCCAACACGGAGGTCGCGGCAAAACACCAGAACCCGAAATACACCATCAGGAAATAGCACAGCCAGATCAGCAGGGTATAAGCAAAAAAAAGCTTTTTCCGGCGGAGCTTGCCCACGGAAAAAACGCCGGTCTTCACGCCCTTGATCAGCACCTGCAGGCGCCGGGACCAGGCTGTATGCCGGAACTTGCGGAGCACCCACCAGCACAGCGTGATCAGCAGGACGCCGCCCGCCAGGATCAGGCCGATCCGCAGCAGGTTGCCCTGCCGGAATATGGCCAAGACCTTTTTCAGGGCATGCTCGTAAAAGAAGGCCCCGACGATGTCGATCTGGATCAGGATGGTGAGGGTGATCAGGGCGATCAGGCATACCAGGTCCACCGCGCGTTCGACGATCATGGTCCCGATGAGTTTGTTGACCGGCAGCCGTTCATAACGTGCCAGCATTCCGCAGCGGGTGATCTCGCCCATGCGCGGCACGGCGAGATTGGACATATAACCGACCATGACGGCGCTGAAGGTGGTGAATACCCCGGTGCGAAAACCCAGGGGCTCGATGAGCAGGCGCCAGCGCAGGGCCCTCAGCAGATGGCTCAGGGTACCTACCACGAAGACGGGGATCAACAGCCAGTAATTGGCCTCCCTAAAGGCCGCGCGGATGCGCGCCCACTGGTCGGGCGTCAGGTCATGTGTGATCAGCCAAATAAGGAAAAGGCCCAGTCCCAGGAATACAACGAACTTGACGATATTGCCCAGGGGCTTTTTCATAAGGCCCCTATCCGTTCAATTTGTTCCCTGCCCCGGGGAAGATGGCCACCGGGCGGTGGTTGCGGGCTTCCGCAGCATCCACCAGGCCATAGGCGATGATGATCACCACATCGCCCACGGCGCAGAAACGGGCTGCCGGCCCGTTCAGGCAGATCACCCCTGAGCCTCGCCGGCCCTTGATGACATAGGTCTCCAGCCGGGAGCCGTTGTTCACGTTGACGACCTGGACTTTCTGATGCTCAAGGATTTCCGCTGCATCCATCAGGTCCTCGTCAATGGTGATGCTCCCGATATAGTTCAGGTTGGCCTCCGTGACGGTGACGCGATGAATCTTGGATTTCAGGACTTCAATCTGCATATGGCTGCAAAAGTATTAAAAAAAGCACTCCCGCTTTTCGCCCGGGCGGGTACTCAGGTGCTCTAACAACGGGAAAAGGGTTTCAGTTCAACAGCAGGTTGTCGATGAGGCGCACCCCTTCCAGCCAGGCCGCGGCCAGGCAGACCATAGGCCCTGGCACAGGATGGTCCAGGGGCTCCAGATCCTCCCCCCGGGCAATGACGAGGTATTCCACCCGGAAGCCCGCCCGGGTGAGTTTTTCCGTGGCTTGCGCCAGCAAGTCCGCGAAGCGCTGTTCCCGGAATCCCTGCCTGATCAGCTGCAGGCTGGCATAGAGTTCGGCCGCCCGCTCTCGTCCCTGGGCAGAGAGCCTGGCGTTGCGGCTGCTCAGGGCCAAGCCATTCTTTGCCCGCAGCGTCGGACAGACCACCACTTCGACCTTAAAGGGCCATAAGTCCACTAACTTTTTGATTATCAATGTCTGTTGGTAATCTTTCTGTCCCAGGAAAAGCTGGTCGGGCCGCACCGTGTCCAGCAGGGGTTCCATGACCTGGGCCACGCCCTGGAAATGCCCTGGGCGATGGGCCCCTTCCAGCCGCTGTTCCAGGGTGCCCAGTGGATAGTGCGGAAGCCGGTCGGTGCCGGAAGGATAGATGGCGTCCATAGCCGGGCGCCAGAGCACGGCGGTACCGGTAGCCGACAGGAGCTCGATATCCCGCTCGGGATGCACCGGATACTGGCGGAAATCTTCAGGGTCGTTGAACTGGGTGGGATTGACGAATATACTGCAGACCGTGAGATCATGTTGCGAGGCCGATGCCTGCAGCAGGGACAAGTGGCCTTCGTGAAGCGCCCCCATCGTAGGTACAAAACCGATGCGCCGGCCTTGCTGACGGCAGGCGGCGAGGTAATCGTGCAGGGGTTGACGTTCCTTGAAAATGAGCATGGCCATGGCTGTGTTGGCGCCGGGAACGGGCTCCTGGAGCGCGCGGCAATTTAACGCAGAAAACAATAATGAAATCACAAATTTTGGCCGCGGAGGCGCGCCGATAGGCCGTTTGGCCAAAAATCAGTACCTTTGCCTTCCGTTTGGACCATTATTCATGCCAATCTTCAGTCGATGATCAACAATAATAAGAAGCGCATTCTGTTTATTGCCCATGAAATGTCTCCTTACTTAACGTTGACCGATTACGCCGATACTGTGAATAAGCTGGCCGTCAAAGCCAACGAGGCCAATATGGAAGTCCGGGTGATCATGCCCCGGCTGGGCGTCATCAACGAAAGACGGCACCGCCTCCATGAGGTGGTGAGGCTTTCCGGCATCAACATCATCATCGATAACGACGACCATCCCCTGCTCATCAAAGTCGCTTCCCTGCCGGAGGCACGCCTGCAGGTGTATTTCATGGATAACGAGGATTTTTTCAAACGCAAATTCGTTTTTCGCGGGGCGGAGGATAAGTGGTTTGCCGACAACGCCATGCGCATGGTATTCTTTTGCAAGAGCGCCCTGGAGACCGTGAAAAAATTCGGGTGGCCTCCCGACATCATCCATTGCAGCGGCTGGATGACCTCGCTGGTTCCCCTGTATCTCAAAACAGCCTACAAAAAAGAGCCGGTCTTTGCCAATGTCAAAAGTGTCTATACCTTGCAGGGCAACGAATTCAAGGAAAAGCTGGAGCCGGACTTCCTGAAAAAGGCCCGGATCAGCAACCAGGTCAAGGAGAAAGACCTGGACGCATACAAAGAAGGGACGAATGCGTCGCTGAACAGGGGCGCGGGCACCTATGCCGATGCTGTGGTGGTGGCCGATGCGCGGGCAGACAAGAAACTGGTCGAGGACCTGCAGCAGATGAAGGGAAAGAAGGTGCTGCCCTACCGGAAGAACAACCAGGACGACGTGGAGGAATATATGGAACTGTATGAACAACTGACCTCAAAATAACCCTCTCCGCCAGGCCGGCACCCTTTGCCGCGTACGACCCTGCGACCATCCTCATCTCATGACCGACATCCGGATTTTAGACTGTTACGCGTGGCCAGTGGTCCTGCGCATCGTTAAAAAGAATTTTTTAAACACTATTTGTGCATGATTAAGCGCAACGCCGGCCGGCTATCCCTGATGGCCCTGTTGTCCACCTTGCTGCTGGCAGGGATGGGTTGCAACGAGCCCACCATGCTTGGCCAGGATCTGATCCCGGGCAGTGACGACCTGACCACCCTGCAGACGGACACCTTCACCGTGGTTACCCATTCCTTGTACCGTTTCGATTCCCTGGTCACCTCCTCGCGGACGGAACTGGCCGCAGGGGTGATCAACAGCGATCCGGTGGTGGGCAAGACCACTGCTGCGGCCTTCGTCCAGCTGGGGCTGCCATCGTCCTCTTTTTCCTTCCAGGGCGATCACCCCGTCTTGGACTCTGTGGTGCTGTCCCTGAGCTATTCGGGTTACTACGGGGACTCCATGGGTACCCAGCAGTTCAGCGTGTACCGTATCCTCGATGCCGGTTTTACCGATTCGGCCATTTATTATGCCTGGGAGCAGCCCGCCCTGGACCATGGCCAGGTCCTGGGTACGCTGACGACCAGCCCTGACGCCCTGCAGGATTCCGTGACCATCTACGGCGTGACGACCACCCACTGAAGTGGGTGGCTGAACGGGCACGAAGTCCCATCGGGACTGCGATACAGTCCCGAAGGGACTTCGTGCCCGTTCAGCCACCGGTTTCAACCGGTGGCACTCTACAGCGGCAGCGTCACGATGCTCACCGTGTGCGGCGGCGCGTTGAAGGTCAACGCGCCGCCTTTCACATGTACCGGCGTGGATTTCTGCGTGGCCGCGTTCGGCGAGCCCCAGAACGGCTCGGACATGATGGTGGCTTCCCACACCCAATGGGCGGCGCCCGTCGCGTTCTTCAGTGACGGGAACGCGGAGAGGTCGAACGT
>CBINPH010000039.1:0-14071 GCA_966252445.1 uncultured Chitinophagaceae bacterium
TGCGTGAGCAGGGCGTGGAGGCCTACTCCACGGCCGATGCAGGACCCAACGTGGTACGCTCCTATGCAGTCCAGGAGCAGGGCGCCGGATACCAGGCGAGCATACAGAACATCGTCGAAGGCGATGGAGACAACTGGTTCCGACCTTCCGATGTGAGCGTAGCTCCGGATGGCTCCCTGTTCATCGCGGACTGGTATGATCCAGGCGTGGGAGGCCACCAGATGCAGGACCCCTCCCACGGGAGAATCTACCGCATTGCTCCGGAAGGCGACGCATACCATGTTCCCCGGCTGAAGTTGGATGATCCGGCGGACGCCACCGAGGCTCTGCGGAGTCCCAACAACGCCGTACGTTACCTGGCCTGGACTAAACTCCGGGCCTGGGGAAAAGAAGCCGTACCGGCCCTGGAGAAAATGTACCGTGACCGCAATCCCCGCGACCGGGCCAGGGCCCTGTGGCTACTGAGCAAATTGCCGGATGCGGGGCAGGGCTACGTGGTCAAGGCCCTGAAAGACGACGACGCCAACATCCGTGTCACGGCTCTGCGGGCGGCCGAGGAGTTGCATATGCCCCTGGTACCCCTGGTCAGACTGGTCCTGCATGACCCCTCGGCGCAGGTGCGCAGGGCTGCGGCCATCGCGCTGCGACACTGCCGGGAGACCGGAGCGGCGGAACTGTGGGCGGCCCTGGCCGCCCAGTATGACGGCAAAGACCGTTGGTACCTGGAGGCCCTGGGCATAGGCGCAGATAAGCAATGGGACAGCTATTTCGGCGCCTGGCTGCAGCAGCAGGGCGAAGAATGGAACACCCCCGCAGGCCGGGATATCGTATGGCGCAGCCGCGCCGAGGCCGCCCTGCCCTTGTTGAAGCAGATCGTCATGGATTCTACCCACCGCCCCGATGACTATCTGAAATTTTTCCGGGCTTTCCACTTCCATGAGAAAGTCGCCAGGCAAGCTACCCTGCTATCCATGCTGCGCGGTGACCATCCGGAGCAGGTGCGCATCAACACCCTCGTGCTGACCTTATTGGATCCCCATACACCCATGACGCCGGATCTGAAGCGCGTCCTTACCTATACCGTAAACCAGCTCGGCGCAGGCAGGGATTTTGTGGACCTGGTGAGCCGCTATCACCTGAAGGACCATAACCCCGCGCTGCTGTCCATCGCCCGGACCGGAAAAGACCGAGGGTTGCGTAGGGCCGCTGCCCATGCCCTGCTGGATGCCGGCGGCGCCCCCCTGCTGCGGCATGCTCTGGCGGAAAAAGATTCCACGGCCGAGACCTTGATAGAAACCCTGGGCCACCTGGAGGACCACCGCAGCCAGGATATCCTGGGCGAGCTCCTGAGGGACCGTTCCTATCCGGCTACGCTGCGCATCGCGGCCGTTAAGGCTTATGGACGGGGCTGGAGTGGAGAAAACCGGCTGCTTGAGCTCGCCAGGAAGGGAAAGCTGCTGGCCGACGAAAAAGCCGCGGCTGCTGAAGCCCTCGCCAAATCGTACCGCTCGGAGATCAGGGACAGCGCCAAGGTATACCTGCCCCTGGCCACGTCCGATGACCACGCGCTGGCCGCCATATCGGAACTGGCCGCCATGGAAGGCCATGCCGACGACGGTCATGTGGTGTTCCGGACCTACTGCCAGACCTGTCACCGCCTGGACGGGGAAGGCACCGAATTCGGGCCCGGCCTGTCGGAGATCGGCAGCAAGCTCTCCAAAGAGGCCCTGTTCACGGCGGTCATGGATCCGTCGGCAGGCATCAGCTTCGGCTATGAAGGATTTGTGTTCACCCTGAAGGACGGCAGCACGCGTCTGGGTTATGTCAGCAGCACGACCGACGAAGGGGTTACCATCCACATGATCGGCGGAGCTGTGGAAACGATCCCCTCCGCCTCCATCGTCAGCAAAAAGCCTTACGGGAGCTCCCTAATGCCTGCTACCCTGGCCCGCCAGATGAACAAGCAGCAATTGGTGGATCTGGTCGCCTACCTGAGCACGCTGAAAAAAGCCGGCTGATCCCGCAAGCCTATTGCCGCGGCGACGCCTGAAAGGCAGCCCCCAGCCGCACCCGGATGAAACGGGGGCGGTACAGGTGAGGGTTGGCCCTGATTTCATGTGTGAAATCAAAAGCGTTGACGTTGTAGCTCACCAGCAGTTCCCCCGGCGCCGACAGGGCCGGATGAGCCTTGGCGTTGTAGGTGAAGTAGTGGGGGTGGCGGGACTCCTGGCAGGTCCAGAGCCTAATAATCGGGCCGAAGGGTCCATAGGGCGTACGGCCGATGCGCATGCCTATTTGGTCACCCATGCCGCCCACCTGGAACACCAGCGCATAGCGTCCGTCGGGCAGCGGGGATACGCTCAGCTCATTGGACACACTGTCGGTGACGGCGGCCGCCCGCGCCATGGATGCCTGCCAGTGACTGCCGTCCCAGAAACGCCAGCTGGCAAAATCCTCGAAAGCACCGGGACGGACCCTGGCCACGATCATCTCCTTGGCCCGCCCCCGCACGCCATACACATAGATGTATCCGTCAGGCGACGGCACCGACGCCGCTGCGGTGTTGTCCAGAATACCCGCTCCCAGGGAGGCATTGTCCGTCTCGTCGCGCCCACTGAGCAGGAAGGGGGTCTCCAGCTGCCGCTGCTCCGTGAAAGGGGGATGACTGCCGGCCTTCAGCACGATAAGCACGTTACCCACCTGACGGAAACTCCAGTCGCGGGCGTCGCTGTTGTGCATGCGATAAGCGAACAGGTAGATGTCGCCTCCTGCAGAGGCATTGGAGAAGCCGGCGCCCAGCCAATAGTAATCGCCTGCACGCGCTTCGGGCGTACGGGGTACAAAGAGGGTTGCGGCCCTGCCGGCGGAGTCTGTGCCGTAGTAAAAACGCAGCCGATCCGCTTCCGGAGCATGCCCGGCGAGGTAAGCCACGGAGTTATGGATCATCCGCCCTCCGGGCTGTAACTTGCCGCCGGCCACGTCGCCGACCATGGTGTCGCTGAATATCCAGAGCACACTGTCGCTTTCCCCGCCGGGGGATCGCAGGGGGATCGAAAAAATGCCATCTCCCCCGAACCAGCCCCGGTTGCGCAGGAACAGCGCTGTCCAGCGCGGAGCCTCTTCGACCCTGAACATCGCGGTGCCGCTGTCCGGCGCTACGCCCCGCTGTTGCGCAGTACCCGTCCCTGCCAGGGCATACATACTGAGCCCCGTCAGGGCCAGGGACCGGGCCGGCCATTTATTGATGAGATCGACAAGTCTTATCTTCCACATATGACTGATCCTTATCGCCGCCTGCTGGGGCCACGGCGGTCATGAAGCATATTTTTAATGACGGGCTTCGGGCGCCCATCCCTCGTCGATAAGCGCCAGGGGTACCCGAATGGCTTTGGGGCGGTAATAGTCAGGATTGCCGCGGCCGCTCTTGAAGGCATCCACGCAGGGCTGGTAGCCATTGATGCAGTACGTGATCAGCAACTCATCCTGGTCGTTGATGTATTCAGGGTGAGGGATCACAGTGTAAAAGAAGGGATAGTGGCCCTGCAGGGTGTCGTCAATGCTGTAAATGGTCTTTAAAGGGCTGAACGGCCCTACAGGGCTTGCACTGGTGGCCGAAAATATTTTCCGCCCCTGGTCACAGCCCACGCTGAGCTCGGAGCTGATCAACAGGAATTTTTTCCTGACCTTGGTCACGAAGACGCCGGTGGCGGCCCGGGCCACCGGACGGATGCGGGCAATATCGCTTACCCAATCCTGGCCGTCCCAGAAGCGCCACTGCGCGGGGTGCCTGCGGTCTATCCGGGCCACATACACGCTGGCCTGTCCTACCGAGTCGAGGCGGCTACCGTAAGCATAGATCCATCCCTGGGCGCTGTCGAGGATGAACCCCATCCCAAAGGCTATTCCCCCAAAGTCCGGCAAAGCCGTATACCCGGCCACACGGTCCATTTCGGGGTACTTGATCTTACCCCAGAGGTCCCTGCCCGCCGGTCCCCAGTCCCAGGCGCCGTCCCCGGTACGTTTGAGGTTAGCGAGATACACATATACCGTGTCGCCCAGCTGAATACCGGCGCCGGGCCATATAAAATGCCGGTCATCGGGCACATTCTTGAAAAAGCTTTTGATGCCGGGGCCCTGACCGATCAGGGTACGGGTATGCGGCCAATGCCAGTCTCCGGGCGGCTGCAGAAGCGCACAGTTGCGCACCTGAAAAAGCCCGGGGATGGTCCCCGTGGCGGAATCATAATCATTGATATGGCTGTCCCCCATCAGCCACAATACGCGGCCGTCAGCCAGGGGGACACTCAGCGCACCATCGCTGGCGATCCATCCCTCCGTGCGTTGAAAGAAGCGGATAACGGTGCTGTCCTTGTATACATCCTGACCGCGGCACACCATCATCAGGAAAACGCCGAGGCCAGCCATGCACACGCGTCGCAGCAGTCTTTTACCATGTCTCATCAGCCCTGCTTTTACAGGGAACCACCATGGTTCCCCGACGGGCCGAAAGATAACCATTAATCCGGACTGGCGCCATCCCCCGCGTAGCGGCACCGGCTTTCCGCGTCCTGGCCTCAGATATTCGTACCGCCATCGATGAGCATCCCGGCGCCCGTGATAAAGCTGCTCTCGGGGCCGGCCAGATAAGCCACCAAGCCTGCGATCTCTGCAGGGTCGCCATACCTC
The DNA here is from genome assembly GCA_966252445.1 of uncultured Chitinophagaceae bacterium. Taxonomy (GTDB): domain Bacteria; phylum Bacteroidota; class Bacteroidia; order Chitinophagales; family Chitinophagaceae; genus CBINPH01. The sequence goes on from CBINPH010000039.1 coordinate 4,687, forward strand.
GAAATCGCCGCCAGGGAGCGCTGGTAGTCCGAGGAGGGACCGTCAGCCGGGTTCATGTCCGTGTCGACAGGGCCCGGGTGCACCAGATTAACGGTGATGCCGCGGGGTCCCAGGTCCCGGGCCATGCCCTTGGTCAGCCCGATCAGGGCGCTCTTGCTCATGCCATACAGCGCCCCACCGGGGCCGGGCATGCGCTCCGCCTGGCAGCTGCCGATATGGATGATCCGGCTTCCCGCCCCCATATACGGCAGCGCGGCGAGGCTGCCGGCGAACACGGCCCGGATGTTGACGGCCACGATCTGATCAAAATCTTCCAGGGTGAAGGTGCTGAAGTCCTTGTAGAGACCTATCCCGGCGTTGTTGACCAGGATGTCCAATCCCCCCAGCCACTCGATGGCTTGCGCCAGGACACGCTCGGCTTCCTGGGGCTGGTTCAGGTCCCAGTGCAGGGAAAGGCTCCTGCCCCCTTCCTCCCCGATCTCCCGGACCAGGGCCGCAGCCTTGTCGGCGCTTTTTCCGTAGGTAATGACGACATCCGCTCCTTCGCGGGCCAGGCGCCGGGCAATGGCAGCGCCTATGCCGCGGCTACCCCCGGTAACGAGGGCCTTTCGATTCGTGAGTGTTTTCATGCCGCAAAGGTAGATGGAAGGATGTATCTTTGGCGGTACTGACATTATTATCCAATACCCACAAAAAAGTAAGTATATGCGGAAATGGACTTCTTCGAATGCCCAAAATGAGGCCCGGCTCCTCCGCGACTGCGGCATGGCGCATACCCTGTCCGTGCTGGGCGGACGCTGGAAGCCCACCATCCTTTTCGCCCTGCTGGATGGGAAACGGCGATATAGTGAGCTGCGCAAATCCATCCAGGGCATATCGGAGCGGATGCTGGTAGCCCAGTTGCGGGAATTGGAAGCAGACGGATTGCTGCGTCGCACCGTGCATCCCGAAGTCCCTCCCCGGGTGGAATACGAGTTGACTGAGCTGGGACAATCGACCAAGCCCATCCTGATGAGCTTGTCGGCATGGGGCGAAAAACACCGGCAGAGCGCTCCCGGGAGTTAGGCTTCTGCGAAACTGTCCCTGCGCTCCCCGATCTGCTGGCGCCACATAGCGTAATACAAGCCTTTTTTGTCCAGCAGGGCCGCGTGGGAGCCGGCTTCGGAGATCTTGCCTTTCTCCAGCACATAGATCACATCCGCATGCATGATGGTAGATAAGCGGTGCGCGATGAGGATGGTGATCTGGGCCCTGGCCAGGGATATCTCGCGTATGGTACGGGTAATGTCTTCTTCCGTGAGGGAGTCCAGGGCAGAGGTTGCCTCGTCGAAAATGAGCAAACGGGGATGGCGGAGCAGGGCCCTGGCGATGGAAATGCGCTGCTTTTCACCCCCCGAAAGCTTCATGCCTCCTTCCCCCAGCACGGTATGGATGCCCTGGGGTGTACGGGCCAGAAGGCCCGCGCAGGAGGCCTTCTCCAGGGCTTCGATGATCTCCGCATCGCTGGCGTCACCCTTGACGAAAAGCAGGTTTTCCCTGATCGTGCCTGAAAAGAGCTGGGTATCCTGGGTGACGAAGCCGATCTGCCGCCTGAGCTCGTTGTACCGTATGCTGCCGGCATCGAGGTCATTGAAAAGAATTCTTCCCTCTCCCGGTCTGTAGAGGCCCACCAGCAGCTTCACCAGGGTGGACTTGCCGGCGCCCGAAGGCCCCACAAACGCAATGGTCTCCCCAGAGCGGACCGTAAATGAAATGCCATCGATGGCCGGGCTGCGGGCGCTTTGGTGCCTGAAGACCACCCCTTCAAAGGACAGCTTCTCCAGGGGGCCCAGTTCCAAGGGGCTGGCCGGGCGATGCTCCACAGGCTTGTGCATCAACTGGTCGAAATTGTGTACCGAAGCCTCTACTTCGCGGTAGTTGAGAATAATATTGCCAAAATCCTGCAAAGGGCCGAAAATCGACGTGGAAATGAATTGCATGGCGATGAGTTCCCCGGTGCTGAGCACCTGGTTGAATATCAGCCAAAGCAAGATGAACAGGATCGACTGCTTCAGCACATTGAGCGTGGTCCCCTGCAGGAAGGACAGGGTTCTTACCCTCCGGGTCTTCATCATCTCCAGGTCATAGATCTCCTTGGTCTGCAGCTTCATGCGCCGGATCTCGGGAAAGGTGAGCCCCAGGCTCTTGACCAGCTCAATGTTGCGAAGGGACTCCGTGATGACTCCGGCCATCCTGTTCGTTTCCCTGTTGATAGATCGCTGTACCGTTTTGATCCTTTTGCTCAGCAGGCCGGTCAACGCGCCCAGCACCAGGATGCCGATCACAAAGACAGGGATCAGCATCCAGTTTTTGGTAATGGAATACCAGATGAGGAAGCCCATGCCCACCAGCGATGAAAACAGGATATTGACCAGGGAGTTGACGAAGCGCTCGGTGTCTGTCTTCACCTTCTGCAGGATGGACAGGGTCTCCCCGCTGCGGCTTTCCTCGAACTCCTGAAAAGACAACCTCAGGGTCTGCCGCAGCCCGTCGTTGAAGATGGTCATGCCGAACTTCTGTACGGCCATCCGGGTGAAATAATCCTGGAAGGCTTTGGCGATCCTGGAGGCCATGGCCACGAGGATGGCGATGCCGAGCCAATACAATACGCCGCGGACGAGTTCCTCTCGCGGCAGCCCGCCGGGGTTCGTGGCGTAGTCGTCGATGATCTTGCCGAAGATGATCGGATCGAGCAGATTGAGCATCTGCGCCGCCCCGGCCAGCACCAGGGCCAGGGCAATCCATCCACGCTGTTCACGGAGATACCGCCAAAGGATATGCATTGCAGCAATGATAAGCCTTTTGGATGACGCCCCCAAAAAGGCCGGGGCGGCACGGCATAACCGCTCACCGCCCCGGCAGATCCCCGGCGGGGATCAGGCTGTCAGCCCAACCTCTAGCTCTGGTCATCCAATGCGGCGTCGGGGGCATTCGTCTTGACAGAGGCGATACCGCCGTCCCTGGCGCTCTCACTGCTGTACAGTTCGCTGGTGCCGATTATCTGCCCGTTGGACGCCTTCAACACGAAATACGGTTTCCCGTTGGAAGACTGGCGTTTTTCAAAACGGCTGTCGTCCTGGGAGTTTTTCCTGACGGACTCTACGCCGTTGAGGCAACCTGCTTTGCTGGCATAGCCTTCGCTGGTCAGGATGATCTCGCCGTTCCCGGCCTTGAGGTTGAACTGGAATTCTCCGTTCGTCCGTTTGGTAACCTGGAATTTACCCATGTGTGTGCTTTTAAGCGTTAACAATACATATGCACGCCAATGTAAATAAAAGCGCAGGAAAATGCAAGTCTGTTCCAGTATGCCGTCCCTCTTCGGGGCCGTGTCTACCCCGCCCGGAACAGCGGTATACTTTGGAGAAATGCAAGAGAAAACCTGAAAATGTGGATATTTTTTAGGAATTTTGCATGCGCATTTCAAAAAAACAAAAAAGGCATGCCTGCAACGTTATTTGACAAAGTCTGGGACGGCCATGTGGTCCGGCGCATTGAGGATGGTCCCGACGTGCTGTTTATTGACCGCCATTTTATCCATGAAGTAACCAGCCCGGTGGCCTTTCTGGGACTCGAAAACCGGGGCCTTCCAGTGATGTTTCCCGACAAGACCTTTGCCACGGCGGACCACAACACCCCGACCACTAACCAGCATCTCCCCGTAAAAGACCCCCTGTCTGCCAAACAGCTGGAGGCCCTGGAGCGCAACGCAGGCAAATACGGCATCAGCCACTGGGGGCTGGGTAACCCCAAGAACGGTATCGTGCACGTGGTGGGCCCGGAAAACGGCATCACCCTGCCGGGCATGACCATCGTCTGCGGCGACTCCCATACATCCACCCACGGCGCCTTCGGAGCCATCGCCTTCGGCATTGGCACCTCCGAAGTGGAAATGGTCCTCTCCTCCCAGTGCATTATGCAGCCCAAACCCCGGAAAATGCGAATCCGCGTGGACGGGCGCCTGGGGAAGGGTGTGACACCCAAGGACGTCATCCTGTATATCATTTCCCAGCTGACGGCGGCCGGAGCCACCGGATATTTCGTGGAATATGCCGGCGATGTTTTCGAGCAGATGAGTATGGAAGGCCGGATGACGGTCTGCAACATGAGCATAGAAATGGGCGCCCGGGGTGGCATGATCGCGCCCGACGCGAAAACCTACGCCTATCTGAAAGACAAGGAAAAAGCGCCCCGCGGCGAGGCATGGGACAAGGCCATGGCCTACTGGGAGACCCTGAAAACGGATGAAGGCGCCACTTTTGACAAGGAATACCATTTTCAGGCCCAAGACATCGAACCGATGATCACCTTCGGCACAAACCCGGGCATGGGCCTGGGGATCACCGGGCAAATCCCCAACCATCCCAGGGGCGGCAGCCAGCCCACCTTCGAAAAATCCCTGCATTACATGGGTTTCAAGGAAGCCGAAAAAATGCTGGGTAAGAAAGTGGATTATGTCTTTATCGGCAGCTGTACGAACGGGCGTATAGAAGACTTCCGCGCATTTGCTTCGATCGTCAAAGGGCGGAAAAAGGCCGATCATGTGACGGCCTGGGTAGTTCCCGGATCTCATCAGGTAGAGCAACAGATACGGGAGGAAGGTCTCCTGGATATCCTGACCGAAGCCGGGTTCGAACTGCGGCAACCCGGATGTTCGGCTTGTCTGGCGATGAATGACGACAAGATCCCCGCCGGCAAATATGCGGTGAGCACCAGCAACCGGAATTTTGAAGGCCGCCAGGGCCCCGGCGCACGGACCATGCTGGCCAGCCCCCTGGCCGCTGCAGCCGCCGCCGTTACCGGCGTGGTCACGGACCCCCGGGAACTGCTGCCCGATTGACACAGGCATACCCCCACTGTAAACATTGCACCATGGCTTACGATAAATTCAGTATACTGAAGAGTGCGGCCGTTCCCATGCCGATTGAAAATGTGGATACCGACCAGATCATCCCCGCCCGCTTCCTGAAAGCCACGGAACGGAAGGGATTCGGGGACAACCTGTTCCGGGACTGGCGATACAATGCCGACGGCACTCCCCGCAGGGATTTCGTGCTGAACAACCCCCTCTACCAGGGCCGCATCCTGGTTGGCGGGCGGAACTTCGGTAGCGGCAGCAGCCGCGAACATGCCGCCTGGGCCCTGTACGATTACGGGTTTCGCTGCGTGGTATCGAGTTTCTTTGCCGATATTTTTAAGAACAACGCGCTCAACGTCGGCATCCTCCCCGTGCAGATCAGTCCGGAATTCCTGGATAAGATTTTTCGCGCCATAGAAACGGACCCCGCCACCGAGCTGGAGGTAAGCCTGCCCGCCCAGACCATCACCATCCTGGCCACCGGGGATCAGGAATCCTTCGAGATCAACAGCTATAAGAAAAACAACCTGATGAACGGCTTCGATGATATTGACTACTTGCAAGCCATGAAATCTGAAATCGCCGCTTTTGCAGCGGATCGTCCCTTTTAAACGCCAACAAGAGCGACTATGCGTACCCCCAGGCGCCATGTGGAAATTATGGATACAACCCTGCGTGACGGCGAGCAGACCAGCGGGGTGTCGTTCTCTCCTTCCGAAAAGCTGACCATTGCCCAGCTCCTGCTGACCGAAGTAAAGGTGGATCGCATAGAGATCGCTTCTGCGCGGGTCTCCGAGGGAGAGTTTAATGCCGTGAAGGCCATCACCAAATGGGCCAAGACCCGGGGCTTCCTGCCCAGGGTGGAAGTGCTCACTTTCGTGGATGGGGATGTATCCGTTCAATGGGTGCTCAAGTCCGGCGCCCGGGTCATGAACCTCCTGACCAAAGGCTCCCTGAACCACCTTACCCACCAGTTAAAGAAAAAGCCCGAACAACACTTCGCTGATGTAGCCAAGGTCATTGCCCTGGCCAGGAAAAAAGGTATAGAGTGCAATGTATACCTCGAAGACTGGAGCAATGGCATGCGCCATTCGAAGGATTATGTATACCAGTACCTGGACTTCCTGCAGCATCAGCCTGTCAAAAGGATCATGCTTCCCGATACGCTGGGGATCCTGATCCCTTCGGAGGTACACGACTTGGTCTCGGACATCGTTCAGCGCTATCCCGGTATCCATTTCGACATTCATACCCACAACGACTATGACCTCGGTACCGCCAATGCCCTGGAGGGCGTTCGCGCCGGGGCGCGGGGGGTACACCTTACCATCAACGGCATGGGAGAACGGGCAGGCAATGCGCCGCTGGCCAGCGTCATTGCCGCCTTGCACGACTTTGTGCCGAGCATCAAGACCAGCGTGTCGGAAGAGTCGCTGTACCGGGTCAGCAAACTGGTTGAAACCTTTTCCGGCATCCGTATCCCATCCAACAAACCCGTGGTGGGTGAAAATGTATTTACGCAGACCGCCGGTATCCATGCCGACGGAGATAAAAAGAACAAACTGTATTACAGCGACCTGCTGCCAGAACGTTTCGGCCGGCAGCGGCGGTACGCCCTGGGCAAGACCAGCGGAAAGGCGAACATTGAAAACAACCTCCAGCAGCTGGGCATCCAGCTGCCCGACCCCGACCTGAAAAAGGTCACCCAAAGGATCATCGAACTGGGCGACCGGAAGGAGGTGGTCACGCAGGCCGACCTGCCCTACATCATTTCCGATGTGCTGGACAGCAATACCATCAAGGAAAAGGTCCGGATAGACAACTACGTGCTCTCGCACACCAAGAGTTTCAAACCGGCGGTCAACCTCCGCATTTCCATCAACGGAGAGCTCTTTGAGGCCATCTCTGAAGGCGACGGCCAATATGATGCCTTCATGAACTCGCTGAAGAAGATTTACAAAAAGATCAAGAAAGAGTTGCCAGCCCTGACCGATTACGCGGTGCGCATTCCGCCGGGCGGCAAGAGCGACGCCTTGTGCGAGACCATCATCACCTGGACCATCAACAACCGGGAATTCAAGACAAGAGGCCTGGACAGCGATCAGACGGTAGCAGCCATCAAAGCCACGCAAAAAATGCTTAACCTGATTTAACCTCCATCAAGCAATAACCCAATCATCAGCATGGCAAGCAAGAACATTTTAATTGTACCCGGAGACGGGATAGGACAGGAAGTGACGGCCGTAGGGCAGCAGGTGCTGGACCGGATCGCCGAGAAATACGGGCACACTTTTCATTATGACCATGCCCTGATCGGGCATGCAGCGATCGAAGCCACCGGGGAGGCGCTGCCCCAGGAATCGCTCGAAAAGATGCGGGCATCCGACGCGGTGCTTTTCGGCGCCGTGGGACATCCCAAATACGACAACGACCCCCAGGCCAAGGTACGCCCGGAGCAGGGCCTGCTGAAAATGCGCAAGGAACTGGGCCTCTACGCCAACCTCCGGCCCATCCGCCTGTTCGACGAACTGCTGGCAGCCTCCAGCATCAAACCCGAAATCCTGAGGGGTGCCGATATCCTGTTTTTCCGGGAACTTACCGGGGATATTTACTTTGGCGACAAAGGCCGCAAGGATGACGGCGCCACGGCGTACGACCTGGCCCAATACAGCCGCTTTGAAGTGGAGCGCATCGCACGCAAGGCCTTCGAAGCCGCCCGGACCCGCCGGCAGAAACTTTGTTCGGTGGACAAGGCCAATGTATTGGAGACCTCCCGGCTTTGGCGTGAGGTTATCCAGCAGCTGGCCCCGGAATACCCGGATGTGACTGTGGAGCACCAGTTCGTGGATGCCACGGCCATGTTGCTGATCAAGGATCCGCGGCGTTTCGACGTGGTCGTTACGGCCAACCTCTTCGGCGACATCCTCACGGATGAAGCTTCCCAAATCGCCGGATCTATGGGTATGCTGGCCTCCGCCTCTATTGGCGACGGGACCGGCGTCTACGAACCCATCCATGGCTCGGCACACGATATCGCCGGCAAAGGGTTGGCCAATCCTCTGGCATCGGTATTGTCAGCGGCCTTGTTGCTGGACATCTCCTTCGGGATGAAAGAAGAATCGGAGGCCGTGATCGCGGCCGTCGACCAGGTCCTCAAGGCCGGCTACCGTACAGCGGACATCGCGGACGACCAGACGCCGAAAACACACATCCTGGGCACAACCGCCATGGGCGCGGAAGTGCTCAGCCGCTTGTAAGCGCTGGTCCAGCCAGGATCTCAATGGCCCGTGGAGGCCGGCTCCGGAAGGCGAAGCGGTTCGGCGCAGACCCGGCAGTAGCGGGCGTCCTTGCTGTGGCCTTTGGCCCCGCAGCGGGGGCAGACCAGATGATCCGTACCCGCTCGCATGGCCTTGGCCATCTCCGAGGTCAGTATCCCCGTAGGCACCGCAATAATGCTGTACCCGCAAAGCATCACCAGCACCGATATGAATTTGCCCAGGGGCGTGGAAGGGGCTATGTCTCCATATCCTACCGTGGTAATGGTCACCACGGCCCAGTATATGCTGTTGGGAATGCTCTCAAACCCCGGGCTTCGGTCCTCGATGATGTACATCACCGAACCAATAATGATCACCACCAGGACCAGGAACAGCATGAACAGCATAATCTTCCGGTAGCTGCTGTACAAGGCCTTCACAATAAAGGTACTGGCCTCCATGAACCGCCACAACTTGAAGATCCGGAACACCCGCAGCAGGCGCAGGCAGCGCAGCACGATGAGATACTGATATCCCGGGAAAAATACGCCCAGGTAACTGGGAAGAATAGCCAGCAGGTCGACGATGCCTATCACACTCAGGATGTATTTCCATTTCTGCTCCAGGACCAGGATGCGCAGGGTGTATTCGATGGTAAAGAGTATGGTAAAGGTCCATTCCAGGACGCGAAACAGCGACCCATACCGGACATGTATGTTCGGCACGCTATCCAGGAGCACGACCAGCACGCTCAGGACGATCGCCGTGAGCAGGCAGATATCAAAAATCTTTCCTTTGGGAGTGGTCGAGCGGAAAATGACGATATAGAGCTTGTCCTTCCAGTCGTGACGGGAATTGATCCTTATGGTCATGAGGCGTGGCTTTTCGGTGCAGGAAAACACGACCGCTCCCCGGCGGCGCAAACAAAAATAGGAAAAACCCGCCCGACAGGGGAACGGCCCTCAAGGCACGCCGCCTCCCTGCACGGACATCCAGCGAAGGCGATAGGCATTCATGGCTGCCCGCCCCAACTTGCGGGTGAGGGAGTGATTCACATAGGCACCCACCACGGCTCCTATGCCGGGCACCAGTTGCAGCAACTTGGCGATATCCAGGTAATCCCTGTATTCCTGTTGGAAGCGGCGCCAGTCGAACGCATCGATATGCTCCGGAATATCCTGCCGCCGTTGTTCCCAGGAAACCAGCAACTCGATAAGTTCATTTCTGCGCTGCT